>DASPIF010000333.1:0-2690 GCA_035629255.1 Actinomycetota bacterium
ACCCTCGACCCACGAGGCGTACCTCGCGCCCATGTGCGGCGGATGCCATCGCAGCTCGCGCCCCAGCTCGAGCAGCCGCTCGCGGAACTCGATCGTCTTCACGAACCACTGGCGGGACGACACGACCTCGAGCGGACGCTCACCGCGCTCGTAGAACTTCACGGGGTGTCGCACCGGCGTCGGTTCGGCGAGCAGGTGTCCGGCCTCGGCCAGGAGCTCGGCCACCCGCCCGCGCGCCCGCTTCGTCGTGAGGCCGGCCAGCTCGCCGTGAACGCGCCGAGCGACGTCGACGTCACGGGTCTCCCACCCGGGCTCCCCCCACCGCGCCGGCCCGATCGTGCCGTCGCGCTGGACGATGACGCGCGTCGGCAGCCGGAGCTCTCGCCACCAGGTGACGTCGGTGAGGTCGCCGAACGTGCAGATCATCGCGGCGCCGGTCCCCTTCTCCGGTTCGGCGAGCTCGTGCGCGACGATCGGCACCTCGGCGGCGATCAGGGGGGTCACGACCGAGCGACCGATCGACGACCGGTACCGCTCGTCGGACGGGTTCACCACGAGCGCGACGCAGGCCGGGATCAGCTCGGGGCGCGACGTCTCGATCTCGACGGCACCGTCGCCGTCCGCGAGGTCGAACCGCACGCGGTGGTACCGCCCCTCGATCTCGCGGTCCTCGATCTCGGCCTGGGCGACCGCGCTCTGGAAGTCGACGTCCCACATCGTCGGCGCCTCGAGCCGATAGGCGAGGTCGCGATCGAGCAGTCGGAGGAACGCGAGCTGCGAGGCGCGGCGCGAGCGTTCGTCGATCGTCGTGTACGTCTGCGACCAGTCGACCGAGAGCCCGACGAGCCGGAACAGCTCCTCGAACGCCTTCTCGTCCTCGGCGGTGAGGCGCTCGCAGAGCTCGATGAAGTTGGGGCGGGACACCGAGACGACCTCGTCGGCGTCCCGGTCGAGCGCGTCGACGTCGAAGCCGCGGTCGTAGGGCAGCGACGGGTCGCAACGGACGCCGAAGAACAGCTGCACGCGCCGCTCGGTCGGCAGGCCGTTGTCGTCCCATCCCATCGGGTAGAAGACCGTCTTGCCGCGCATCCGCCGGTACCGCGCGATCAGGTCGGTGTGCGTGTACGAGCACACGTGACCGACGTGGAGCGAGCCGCTCGCCGTCGGCGGAGGCGTGTCGATCGAGAAGACGTCGTCACGGCCAGCCGACGGGTCGAATCGGTACGTCCCCTCGGTCTCCCACCGCGCGCCCCACTTCGCCTCGAGCCCGTCGAGCGTCGGCTTCTCCGGCACGGTCATGCGGCCGAGTGTACGGGCGCGCGCCCCGAGCGGAGCCGGACCGACGCGTGGCTACACTCCGCGTGGTGAGGGTCTGCTCCACGTGCGGCACCGAGAACCCGGAGGGCGCCCGCTTCTGCCTCTCGTGCGGCTCGTCGCTCGTCGACGCGTGTCCCGTTTGCGGCGCCGAGCGGCCCGACGGTGCGCGGTTCTGCCCGAGCTGCGGCGCCGCCCTCGTCGAGATCGCCGCCCCGCCGCGCGGCCGGGAGCGGCGGCTCGTGACGATCCTGTTCGCCGACGTCGTCGGGTCGACGGGGCTGGGGGACACGCTCGATCCCGAGCGGCTGCAGGAGGTGCTCGGGACCTACTTCGACGCGATGCGCGAGGTGATCGAGCGCGAGGGCGGCACGGTCGAGAAATTCATCGGCGACGCGATCATGGCGGCCTTCGGAGTCCCCGTCGCGCACGAGGACGACCCGGTCCGTGCGTTGCGTGCCGCGCTCGGGATGCGCGAGCGGCTCGTCTCCGTGAACGAGACGCTGTTCGAGCGCTCGGGCGTGACGCTCGCCATACGGATCGGGGTCAACACGGGCGAGGTGCTCGCGTCCACGAACCCGCAACCCGGTGAGCCGATGGTGACCGGCGACGTCGTCAACGTGGCCGCGCGGCTCGAACAGGCGGCCGCCGCCGGCGAGATCGTCGTGGCCGAACGCACCGCCCGGGCCGCTCGCGGGTTCCGGTACCGGGAGGTCGACGCGCTCGACCTTCGCGGGAAGGAAGGACCCGTCGCCGCCGTGATCCTCGAGGGGACAGCGCCCGACCGGGCAGAACGTGGCGTGCCCGGCCTGCGGTCCCCCATGGTCGGACGCGATCAGGAGCTCGCGCTCCTGCAGAGCGTCTTCGCGCGCTCGGTCTCCGAGGAGCGCGCGAGCCTCGTCACGATCTACGGCGACCCCGGCGTCGGCAAGAGTCGGCTCGTCCGAGAGTTCCTCGGGTGGGTCGAGCACCAGGAACCGGCGCCGACCGTTGCCTTCGGGCGCTGTCTCCCCTACGGCGACGGCATCACGTACTGGCCGTTCGCGGAGATCCTGAAGCAGCACGCGGAGGTCCGAGACTCCGACCCGACGGAGACCGTCCGCGGGAAGATCGACGCGTCGTGTCGCGCGGTGCTCGCCTCGGATCCCACGATCGATCCGCTCCGCGCGGTCGGTGCGCTCGCCTACACCGCCGGCGTCGAGCTCCCGGAAGCCCCGATGTCGGACGAGCCGCGGCAGATCCGCGCCGAGATCCATCTCGCGTGGCGCTCGTTCTTCACCGCCCTGTCGCGCCGCGGCCCGGTGGTCGCCGTGATCGAGGACATCCACTGGGCCGACGAGGCCCTGCTGGATCTGCTCGACGAGCTCGGGGACCGG
>DASPIF010000334.1:0-2218 GCA_035629255.1 Actinomycetota bacterium
CCGAGCCGGCCGGCGCGTCGGACGGCCGGCTCGCTCATCGCGCCGATCCAGATCGGCGGACCGGCGGAGGTCGCCGGCCGGGGCCGCACCGCGACGCTCGGGTAGCGCAGGTGCTCGCCGCCGGTCACGAGCTCGCCGCTCCACGCCTGGCGGTAGACCCGGATCGAGTCCTCGAGCCGCGCGACCCGTTCGCGGATCGGAACGTGCAAGCCATCGAACTCCTCCTCGCGCCATCCGAGCCCGATCCCGAGCACGAGCCGACCGCCCGAGATCAGGTCGACGACGGCGGCATCCTCGGCGATCCGCACCGGCTCGTGCAGCGGAGCGAGGAGCAACGCCGTGCCGACGAGGACGCGGTCGGTCCGCGCCGCGATCGCGGCGCACAGCGGGAGCACCGACGGAACGTACGCGTCATCGACGAAGTGATGCTCCGACGTCCACACCGAATCGAACCCGAGGCGCTCGGCCTCAGCGGCGAGCTCCAGCGCGTCGGCGTAGAGCTCGACGTCGCTCCGCGGATCGCCGGGGTACCGCTGGCACGTGATGAGACCGAAGCCGAACCGCACGCTCAGTCCGGCATCGCCGCCTTGACGGGGCTCGGCTTGGCGAGGAGCTCGGAGACGTCGAGCTCGCGGAACGGCACGGTGCACGGGTGCCCGTCGGCGAGCCAGACACGGCGGGCATCCAGGTCCATCAGCACCGAGGCGACGGTCGCGCCCTGGTCGTGCGGCTCCATCCGCTCGTCGGCGTGGCAGCACACGCCCGACGGGAAGTTGGCGTGATCGCCGAGCAGCGCGCGGAACGTATCGAGCGTCAGACCGCCGTCGGCGCGTGCCCGCACGACCTCCGTGCGGACCCGCTCGAGGCGGAACGGGCTGTCCGGCATCACCCACAACGACACGTCGCGGCCGTCGAACGCCGGGGACCGGAAGTGGTTCGTGTGCAGCAGGACGCCGTCCTCTCCGAACATCAGGAACAGGCGCGAGAAGTCGCCCGGCGCCCCCTCGACGTCGACGGCGACACCGTCCGCGTGCGCGATGAGGTAGTTCGCCGACGAGGAGCGCAGACCCCGCTGCGCCGCGGCGAGCGCGTCCGAGAGGTTCTCGCAGTCCATGAACGCGCGCAGGAGCACGTGGTACGGGATGCCCGGCTCGCCACGGTCGTCGCCGGTCACGAGCGCGTTGGTCGTCACGCCGAGCCCCGAGGAGTTCATGCCCGTCTTCGCGAGGAGCCCGGCCTCGACGACCGTCACGAAGTTCGGGCCCTCGTCCTGCTCGGCCTCGAGGACGACGACCGTGTCGAAGCAGTGCAGGAGCCAGTCCCAGTTCTGGCCGATCAGCGTGTGCCCATCGGCGCTCGCATCCGGCTGGACGGCGAACGCGGTGCACTCGCCCTGACGGCGTCCGTCGGTCATCGCCTCGGCCGCGCGCGCCTTCGCGGCGAACATGACCTCGGTCCGCACGTTGATCGAGAGAACGTCCTCGAGATCCACGCCGGCGCCCTCGGCGATCCCGCGCATCTCCTGGACGAAGCGCTCGTCGTACGCGGCGATCGGCGCCTCGTACCGCGCCGCCTCCCGGCGGACCTGGCCCCAGTCCCATCCGGCGTAGGCGCCGAACACCTCGCCGTAGGCCTCGATCGAACGCTCGATGCGCTCGCGCCCCTGCGCGCCGTACGCCCGTCCGCGCTCGCGCGCGTCGCCAGCCACCCGGATCGTCGGGAACCGCCCCGTCGAGCCGCCACCGAACGTGCCGCTCAGAGCGCCGTCACCCCCCCGTCGACGATCAACGTCGTGCCCGTCACGTACGACGCCCGATCCGACGCGAGGAACGCGATCGCCTCCGCGACCTCGCTCGCGCGTCCGAGACGACGGAGCGGCACCCGATCCCGGAGGTACGCCCCGCCGGAGGACGGGTCGTCCATCATCCGGAGCATCGGCGTATCGATCACGCCCGGCGCCACGGCGTTGACCCGGAACCCGCGCGGCGCCCACTCGATCGCCATCTGCTTCGTGAGCGCGACCACGGCGGCCTTGCTCGCGTTGTAGTGGGCGCCCGGCTCGCCCGCGTCGCCGACGAACGCGGCCGTCGACGCGAGGTTCACGATCGCGCCGCCGCCGCTCGAGCGCGCGACCACGGTGCGCGCCGTGAGCATCGTGCCGCGCAGGTTCGTCGCGAGGACGTCGTCCCAGTCCGCGACCGCGAGGTCGACGAGCGGC
>DASPIF010000335.1:0-2559 GCA_035629255.1 Actinomycetota bacterium
CGGGCCAGCTCTCCTCGTTCGCGCCGGACGCGAAGATCGTCCACGTCGACATCGATCCGGCCGAGATCGGCAAGAACCGAACCGCCGACGTCCCGATCGTGGGCGACTGCGGCGACGTGATCGCGAAGCTCCACGCGGAGCTGCGGCGTGCGCAGGACGAGAAGGGCGGCGTGCCCGATCGGAGCGAGTGGCTCGCGACGCTCGCCGACTGGAAGGAGCGGTTCCCCTATCGCTACGACCAGCCCGCCGACGGTCCGCTCAAGCCGCAGTTCGCGATCGAGCGTCTCTACGAGCTCACGCAGGGCGACGCGATCGTCGTGAGCGGCGTCGGCCAGCACCAGATGTGGGCATCGCAGTTCTGGCGGTTCTCCGAGCCCCGGACCTGGGTCAACTCGGGCGGGCTCGGGACGATGGGGTTCGCGGTCCCGGCGGCGCTCGGGGCCGCGGCGGGCCGACCGGACAAGCGGGTGATCGCGATCGACGGCGACGGGTGTTTCCAGATGACCGCGCAGGAGCTCGCCACCAGCCGGACCGAGAACATCCCGTTCATCACGGCGATCATCAACAACGCGTACCTCGGGATGGTCCGGCAGTGGCAGGAGCTCTTCTACGAGGAGCGCTACTCGCAGGTCTACCTCTCGTACGACACGCCGGACTACGTGAAGCTCGCGGAGGCGTACGGGGCCGTCGGCCTGCGCGCCGAGCACCCCGACGAGGTCGACAACGTGATCGAGAAGGCGCTGTCGGTGACCGACCGCAGCGTCGTGATCGACTTCCGCGTCGACTCGAAGGAGATGTGCTTCCCGATGGTGCCGGCCGGCTCGAGCAACGACGACATCATCGTCGGGCCCGAGGGGCTCAAGCCCGTCAACGATCCCGCGGAAGCACCGGTCGCATGAGCCTCCACACGATCTCGGTGCTGGTGGAGGACAAGCCCGGCGTGCTCACGCGCGTCGCGGGGCTGTTCGCGGCGAGGGGGTTCAACATCGACTCGCTCGCGGTGGGTCCGACGAGCGACGACGGCCTGTCGCGGATGACGATCGTCGTCCAGGTCGACCGGAAGCCGCTCGAGCAGGTGACCAAGCAGCTCAACAAGCTCGTGAACGTCCTCAAGATCGTCGAGCACGAGGCCGGCGATGCGGTCGAGCGCGAGCTGATGCTCGTCAAGGTCCGTGCGGTCGGGGAGGACCGTCATCGCGTGATGGAGATCGCGACGATCTTCCGGGTGAACGTCGTCGACGTGACCGGGAAGACGCTGACGCTCGAGGCGACCGGCAAGCCGGACAAGCTCGAGGCGCTGCTCGACCTGCTGGCCGACTTCGGCGTGATCGAGCTCTCACGGACGGGGCGGATCGCGCTCGGCCGCGGCGACGCCGCGATGCGCGAGAAGGGACGCCGCGCACGGCTCGCCGTCGCCGGCAGCGAGGACTACACGGGCGGCGGCGTCTAGGCCGTCGCTCCCAGCGAACCGGGGGGACCGCGCACATGCCAGCGACGATCTACTACGAGAGCGACGCGGATCCTTCCGCCCTGAGCGGACAGAAGATCGCGGTGCTCGGGTTCGGCTCGCAGGGCCACGCCCACGCGATGAACCTCCAGGACTCGGGTCACGATGTCGTCGTCGGTCTGCGGGAGGGATCCGCGAGCGCCGAGAAGGCGCGTGAGGCGGGTCTCGCGGTCACGTCGCCCGCGGAGGCCGCCGCCCAGGGCGACGTGATCATGGTGCTCCTGCCCGATACGTCGCAGGCGGAGGTGTACGGAAACGACGTCGCGCCGAACCTCGAGGCCGGGAACATGCTGATGTTCGCGCACGGCTTCAACATCCACTTCGGGACGATCGAGCCGCCCGCCGACGTCGACGTCACGATGATCGCGCCCAAGGGCCCCGGCCACCTCGTGCGGCGCACGTACGAGCAGGGGATCGGGACGCCGGCGCTCGTCGCGGTGCACCAGGACGCGACCGGCAAGGCGCGCGAGCGCGCGCTCGCCTACGCCGCCGGGATCGGTTCGGCGCGCGCCGGGGTGATCGAGACCTCGTTCAAGGAGGAGACCGAGACCGACCTGTTCGGCGAGCAGACGATCCTGTGCGGCGGCACGAGCGCGCTCGTTCGCAGCGCCTTCGACACGCTCGTCGCGGCGGGGTACCAGCCCGAGATCGCCTACTTCGAATGCCTCCACGAGCTCAAGCTGATCGTCGACCTGATCTACGAGGGCGGGTTGTCGTGGATGCGCCATTCCATCAGCGACACCGCCGAGTACGGCGACTACTCGCGCGGGCAGCGGATCGTGAACGACGAAACCCAACGGGAGCTGCGCCGCATCCTGGACGAGATCCAGAGCGGCGCCTTCGCGAAGGAGTGGATCGGGGAAGCCGAGGCTGGCTTCCCCAACTTCCTCCGGATGCGGCAGGAGGCGCGGACATCCCAGCTCGAGGAGGTGGGACGCGGCCTCCGGAGCATGATGCCGTGGCTCGAGTCCGAGAGGAAGGTCCCACCGACATGACCGACAGCGACGTAGGCGACGTAGCACCCGATGCGACCGACGCGGGCGACCGCGTCC
>DASPIF010000336.1:0-3453 GCA_035629255.1 Actinomycetota bacterium
CGCGAGGATGGCCGGGCGTTCGTCGCCGTGCACGATCGCGGACCGGGGATCGCGACGGGCGATCTCGACAAGGTCACCGAGCGCTTCTACCGCGGGCAGGGTGCGCCGGAAGGCGGGTCGGGGCTCGGCCTGGCGATCGCACGCGAGCTCGCCGAGAAGTGGGGCGGCAGCGTCGAGATCACGAGCGCCGCCGACACCGGCACCAGTGTCGAGGTGCACCTCCGGCCGGCGCGCTGATGCAGCCGTGAGGCCGATCCGACCCGTCTCGGCGCCTTTACCTGGGCTTATCCCGACCCTCGGTAGCCTCGTGGGATGGGTCGGAGGATCGCCGTCGGTGCCGCGTGGGTCATCGCGGGGCTCGCGATCGCGGGCGGGCTGATCACCGGCGCGTTCGCGCTCGCCGGCGAGGACATCGCCGACCCGGCCACCCCGGACCTGCCCATCTCGACCGACGACCGCACCGCGTCTCCGACCCCGGAACCCGACCGGACGCAGACTCCCGAGGCCGACCGTGGCGATGGCGGGGCCGACCCCTCCGGGGAGGCCCCCGGGCCGGGTTCGGACGACGACGACGCCACCGCCGATGACAACTCCGGCTCCGGGTCGGGCGGCGACGGCGAAGACAACTCGGGACCGGGCTCGGGATCGGATGGAGGCGGAGACGACAGCTCCGGCTCCGGCTCGGGCGGCGATGGAGACGACAACTCGGGTTCCGGATCGAGCGACTCGGGTTCGGGTTCGGACGACCACG
The DNA here is from genome assembly GCA_035629255.1 of Actinomycetota bacterium. Lineage (GTDB taxonomy): Bacteria > Actinomycetota > UBA4738 > UBA4738 > HRBIN12 > CALGFI01. The sequence continues at coordinate 752 of DASPIF010000336.1, forward strand.
GCGACGACTGAGTCACCGCACGCGCCCCCGACCCTTCACGGCGTCCGAGATCGGATCGGCCGCCGGCGGACGCGGGGTCCGTCCAAGTTCGGCCGGCCGTGAGAAACTCGAGGTCATGGTCGGTCTCGGCCGGACGATCCCTGCACTCCCCGTCGGAGACATCGCGGCGGCGGTCACGCATTTCCGCGACCGTCTCGGCTTCAAAGCACTGCACGTGAGCGACGGCTTCGCCGTCGTCGAGCGTGAGCAGGCGCGGATCCATCTCTGGCGCGCCGGTGACACCACCTGGACCAGCCGCGAGAACGTTCACGAGCGACCGATCCGGTCGGGCGCGGAATCGTTCCTCGCCGGGACCGGGAGCTGCAGGATCGAGGCCGATGACGTCGACGGTCTCTACATGGAGTTCGCGCGCGCGGACGTGGTCCATCCGGCGTCACGCCAGGGCGTTCGAGAGACGGAGTTCGGAACCCGCGAGTTCGCAACGGTCGACGCGGACGGGAACCTCATCGAGTTCTTCCACTGGGTGTGAGCGTTCGAGAAGGTCGCGTGCTGATCGGCACGGCGAGCTGGACGGATCCGACGCTCGTGAAGGAAGGCAACTTCTACCCCCCGGACGCGAAGACGTCGGAGGCTCGCCTCCGCTACTACGCGGAGCAGTTCCCGATCGTCGAGGTCGACTCGACGTACTACTTCCCACCCAGCGAGCGGAACTCGGTGCTGTGGATCGAGCGCACGCCGAAGGACTTCACGTTCAACATCAAGGCGTACTCGCTCCTGACGAATCATCCGACGAAGAAGGGCTCGCTGTACAAGGAGCTGCTCGAATCGCTCCCGGAGGAGCTCGGCGACAAGAAGAACCTCTACCGCGAGCAGCTCCCGGACGAGGTCGTGGACGAGGTGTGGCAACGCTTCCACGACGCGCTGATGCCGCTTCACTCGGCGGGCAAGCTCGGCGCCGTGCTGTTCCAGTTCCCGCAGTGGTTCGTGATCGGCCGCAAGAGCAAGGACTACATCGTGGAGGCCGCCGACCGCCTGAAGGACTTCCGCATCGCCGTCGAGTTCCGGCACAAGAGCTGGATGTCCGAGCGGAACGCCGAGGAGACGCTCTCGTTCCTCGAGGAGCACCGCCTGCCGTACGTGTGCGTGGACATGCCGCAGGGGTTCGACTCCTCGCTCCCGCCGATCGCGGCCGCGACCGCCGACGACTTGGCGATGGTGCGCTTCCATGGGCGCGATCCCGAGGTGTGGGCGAAGAAGAACGTCAGCGCATCGGAGCGGTTCCGCTACGAGTACTCGACGGACGAGCTGCGGGGATGGGTCCCGAAGGTGCAGAGCCTCGCGGAGCAGGCCCGCGAGACGCACGTCCTGATGAACAACTGCTACCGGGACTACGCGGTGAACAGCGCGCGCGCTCTGGCGGATCTCCTCGACGAGTGACGTCGGTCGCCACGCCTGTCGAGCCTTGCGTCGCAGAGGATGAGGTCCGGCCCGGCCCCGCGGGCAGGCCCGCGTGGAAGGGAGGGTAGGCCGGGCCGGACTCTTGTGCCGGGACCTCGATCGTCGGTCTCGGCGGACGCATCCACATTAGCAGCAGCCTTCGTTTACCCGGTTCGAGGGATCGACGCGCCGAGCCCCGTCAGGTCGCGGTCGGAGCGCCGGTAGGTCCGGTCGCACCGGTCGACGGAGCGGGTGAAGGCTCCAGCTCGCCGAACTCCTGCGCGATCGTGAAGCGCTGCACGGTGAGGCTCCCCGTCGACGCGTCCTGCTCGATCAGGTCGTACGCGAGCAGCTCCGGCGTCTCGGACCGGGAGAAGTACAGCACCTCGGCCGACAGCGGGATCGCGAGATCGCGGAAGATGCCGGCGCCCGAGCCACCGGTGGTCCCGACCCGCAGGAACAGCGTCCCGTCGGTCACGACCGCTCGGTTCTCGTGGAAATGCCCCGACACCACGACCGGAGCCCGACCGGCGACCGCCTCGGCCATCCGGTCGTCGTGCACCGCGACGAGGTCGATCGGATCCTCGGTCGTCGTCACCGCAGCCAGGACCTCGTCGCCCGCGGCACGAGCCGTCTCGGCGAACGCCTCGCCGTCGACGGGCACACCGCGCGCGGGCGTGAACGCGGGATGGCCGAGACCGTAGATCGTGAGCCCGTCGATCGTGACCGCGCGTCCGTCCAGGACGACGCCGTTCGAGGTCGCAGCGACCTGCGCCTGGAGAACGAGCGAGTCGTGGCTCCCACGGACGAACACGTACGGACGCCCGAACTCGGGGATGCGCGAGACGATCAGGTTCTCGATCGGCGTCGCGAAGGACGTGGTGTCGCCGGTGTCGACCACGACGTCCACGTCGAAGCCGCGTGCGACGTCCTGCGCGAAGTCGAACCCGAGCGGCGAGGCGTGCAGATCCGAGATGTGAAGAACCCGGATCGTGTCGCCGCCGAGCGGCGCCGACTGCAGGCTCGTGTACGCGCGGACGGTCCCGTCGACGATCTGCTCGAGCCCCGCGCGCAGATCGCCGATCCGATCGCTCGCTTCCTCGACGGGGCCGATGAACTTGGGTGCCAGCGCCAACGACCCCGAGTACCGGGGCTGTTGGAACGCCGCGGTCTCGAACGTCGCGACGGCCGCGAGCTCGCACGCCGCGACCCCGGACATCCCGACGACGCCGGCGACGACGATCCGCCGCCATCGTGTCCGGAAC
>DASPIF010000337.1:0-3720 GCA_035629255.1 Actinomycetota bacterium
GACCGGCGACGACACCGGCCGCTACGGCGGTGGTGGGGACGAGGGCGGTGGCGGTCAGGACGAGGGGGCCGGCGCATCGACGGTGCAGGCCAACAACTTCGCGTTCGACCCGGCGGAGCTGGAGATCGCCTCCGGCGACAACCTGACGCTCAGGAACGGCAACGCCAACACGCCGCACACGTTCACGGTCGACGGCTCCGACGTGGACGTCGAGCTCGCGCCGCTCGCCGAGGAGGAGGCGACGATCGATCTCGAACCGGGGACCTATGACTTCTTCTGCCGTCTGCATCCGCAGATGGAGGGCACCCTCACCGTCACGTAGCCGTCCTCATCGACCGACCAGCCGGTAGTAGAGATACGCGAGCGTCTCGCGGACGTACCCACCGAGGCGCGTGTCCTCGCTTCGGGCGGCCGACTGCCACGTGGCAGAGGCGTACCCCTCGATCCCGAGGTCCGAGGCCATCCGCTCGACCCTCAGGTTGTGCCACGGATCAGAGACGAGGAACGCGGTCCGGAGATCGCGATCGTGCATCCAGGTCGCCGCCGCCTCGAGGCTCTCGAGCGTCGTCGACCCGACAGGGGACGCGACGACGGCGCCACCCGGCACGCCGCGGCCGAGGAGCCATCCGCGACCGGCGGACGCCTCGGTCGAACGATCGCCCGGCGCACCGCCTCCGAGCACCACGATCGTGCTCGAGCGACCCTCACGGTACAGGAGCTCGGCATGCCGGAGCCGTCCCTCGAAGACCGGGGACGGCTCGCCGTCGTACTGAGCCGCGCCGAGGACAAGGATCACGTCGGCCCGCTCGAGCTCCGCGGCGCCGTCGTGGTGCGCGGCTCGCCAGACCGCGACCGCGGCGACGCCGACGAGCGTCGCCACGAGCAGTGCGGAAGCAGCCGTCGCAACGAGCACGGGGTGCCGGCGCAGCACGGGGCGATGCTAGCAACGCGTCACGAGGTTCCCGTCGCGGGCACCAGGCCGGCGTCGGCGAGCGCCCGCACGAACGAGCGTCGGCCGAAGCCCGTGCCGATCACGGCCCGCGGGTCACAGCGGTCGCCGAGCCGCCACGTCGCGATCCACACCGCCCCGTCGCCGATCAACACCGCCTCACCGCCGTCCACGAGCGACAGCGCTCCGGCATCGGGCAACCCCTCGCCGAACTCGCCACGGATGCCCGCGAACACATGGAACTCACGGCTCTGGGCATCGCGGAACCCGAGGCGGACGCCGATCCGATCCGGGAACCGCTGCTCGATCGGCTCCAGCGGCTCGAACCCCGCCGGCGCCGCGAACCGGACCTCGCACATCGGGATCGGCGCCGGCCCCTGGTGCTCGCGACGACACGCCCCGGCGAAGATCAGCACCACGAGCACCAGGGCGAGCGGCTTCACGGCAACGACTCGGCGACCGGGGTGGTCAGGGGACCCGAGCCGTCGGGCGCGCCCTCCTGTCCGAGGCCTGCGTACACGCCGCCGAGGCTCCGCACCCGCGTCGCGAGGACGGACGCGGGAACGCCGAACGATCGCGCGAGCGCGACGAACTCGTCGGCCCCCTCCTGCGTCCGGAACGCGGACGCGAGCGCGAACCCTCCCGGCGTCTCGACCTGCTCGCGGAACCCCTGGAACTGGGCGACCGGAACCACGTAGTACCCCTGCAGGTCGCCGAACCCCATCGCCTCGTTCGCGGCCTCGGCCTCGGCGCGTGACGCGAAGACGCCGCCGACGACCACGAGCAGCTCCTCGCCGGCGCCCGTGTCCTGCGGCATCTTCGGCCCGATCGGTGGGCCGTACGGGCGCTCCTCGGGCGAGGTGCGCGCGACCCCTACGAAGATCCCGACCGACGTCACGACGACGACGAACGCTCCGATCGCGACCGACAACAGTCGTTCCACGACGTCCTCCCCTCAGTAGTTGACGGCGTACTGGAAGTGCATGGGGTCACAGAACGCGAGCCCCCAGTACCAGTTGTGGTTCTCCCAGATGTGGCGGTGATGGCGGTTGACCGTGGACGTGCATTTGCCCTGGTACTCCTCTGCCGAGGACACGTCGATCGCGATGCCGAACGCGTGCGTGCTCCACTGCGTCGACCCGCCCCGGATGTAGCGACATGCGTAGCCGTAGATCCCGTGCTCGACGTACGGAGCCAAGTGCTCGTTCTGGATGTGTCCGTAGACGTCGTTGTCGAGGTTCGTCGACCGGCCGCCCTGGTTCCCCGAGATCATCTCGGTCGGATAACCCCCGAGCTTGCGGTGGAACCGAACGGTGTACGTGCCGCCGGTATCCGCGGCGCGCCACTGCATCGAGATCGCGTTCGCGTCCGCGGAACAGGGCTGTCCAAACCGGTTGACGATCTGGGTGTACCCCGACGGTCGCGCGGGGTAGTTGTAGTGCCGGTCGCGCCAGCCGAGCCGAGCGTAGTGCCACGCAACGACCATCGGGACGACGAGCGCGATCACGACGAGAGATCGAGCGAACCGTCGACCTCCGTGCACGCGCCGAGCCGGCCGCTCACCGCTCGGTCCCCCTGAGCCGCGATCCATGTCCACCTCCGTCTCGCGGGGGAGATGGGAGAGGTGGGGGAGATCTCGGCGACCCTACCGAACGGACGTTCGGTCGCACATCCCCCGTCCGGGGGAAACCCGTCCGTGCCCGGGGGGTTCAGGCACAACCGGACATGACGTTCCCGAACGTGTCGGCGGTCAGGTCCGGCGGTGCCGGCCGCTCATCTCGAGGCGGACTCCGCGTTCCCGACCGCGGCCTGGCCCGCCGCCAAGCGGGCGGTCTCGACGCGGAACGGCGAACAGCTGACGTAGTCGAGCCCGATCTCATGACAGAACACGACGCTCGCCGGGTCGCCGCCGTGCTCGCCACAGATGCCGACGTGGAGCTCGGGGTTCGTCGCGCGACCCTCCTCGCTCGCGATCGACATCAGACGGCCCACGCCCGCGCGGTCGACGGTGACGAACGGGTTCGCGGGCACGAGCTTGCGCTCCTCGTACATCCCGACGAACTTGCCGATGTCGTCCCGGCTGAATCCGAACGCGGTCTGCGTGAGGTCGTTGGTCCCGAACGAGAAGAAGTCGGCGACCTCAGCGATCTCCCCCGCCGTCATCGCCGCGCGCGGCAGCTCGATCATCGTTCCCCACTCGAGGTGGCCGAGCTCGACGTTCGCTCCCTCGAGGACCTCACGCGCGATCGGCTCGAGCTCGGCCCGCATCTGTTCGAGCTCGGGCCTCGTCGCGACCAGCGGGATCATGATCTCGACCTTCGGGTCGCCGCCGTCGGCGCGGACCTGCGCCGCCGCCTCGCAGATCGCGCGGACCTGCATCGCGTACAAGCCCGGCTTGACGATCCCGAGCCGCACCCCGCGGAGCCCGAGCATCGGGTTCGCCTCGTGCAGCTCGTTCACCTTGCGCAGCACCCGTTCCTTCTCCGCGACGTCCTGCCCCTTCTCCTTGGCGAGCGCGACCTCGACGGCGAGCGAGACCTGATCCGGCAGGAACTCGTGGAGCGGCGGGTCGAGGAGCCGGACGGTCACGGGGAGACCGTCCATCGCGCGGAAGATCCCGACGAAGTCGCCGCGCTGGAGCGGGAGCAGCTTGTCGTAGGCGGCCTGCTCCTCCCCAGCGCTCTCGGCGAAGATCATCTGCTGGACCGCGGCGACGCGTTCGGGACCCAGGAACATGTGCTCGGTCCGACACAGACCGATCCCCTCCGCGC
>DASPIF010000338.1:0-2179 GCA_035629255.1 Actinomycetota bacterium
GAGGACCTGCGCGCGCGGCCAGCGCTCCCCGACCGTCAGCGCGAGGTACGGGTAGGACTTGTCGTCGCGGTAGCGGACGTTGAACCGCGGCCGATGCTCCTGGATCAGGTTGTACTCGAGCATCAGTGCGTCGACCTCGCCGGAGGCGACGATCCACTCGACCGACGCCGCGGCCGCGACCATCGCGCCGGTCCGGGGGTGCAGGTCGCGGCCCCAGTAGTTCGCCAGACGCTTCCGCAGCGACCCGGCCTTGCCCACGTACACCACACGCCCGTCCGGATCTCGGAAGAGGTAGGCGCCGGGAGCGTCGGGGATCGAGGAGGGCGTGGGCCGAGGGACGGTCACCCGGTCATCGTAGCGCCGGGGTCTCGGGCGACCGGGAGCCGGGTCCCGGGATCAGGGCTACGCGACCGCGACGGCACCGTTCATGTTCGGGTGCACGTCGCAGTGGAAGTAGTACTCGCCGGCTTCGAGCGCCGGGATGGCGTACTCGATCTGGTCGGGGCCGGTGATCGTCTCGCCGCGGAAGAGCGGTTCGGTGAGGTCCTCCTCCGTCGGGAAGATCGCGATGTTGTGGGGCACGCCCGCGTCCTGGTTGTCGAACGTCAGGGACGTCTCGGTGTCGGCGGGGAGGTCGATCTGCGCGACGTCGAACGCGATGTTCACGGCCACGACCGTGTCCGTCGCCTCCCCGCCGCCGGTCGAGCCCGTCGTGCCCGTGGTCCCGGTCGTGCCCGTGGTCCCCGTCGTGCCCGTGGTCCCGGTCGAGCCGGTCGCGCCGTCTCCGCCGCCCGCATCCCCCTCGCCGGCGTTGATCGTGCCGTTCATGTTCGGGTGGACGTCGCAATGGAAGTAGTACGAACCGCTGTCGAGCGGATCGACCTGGTACGTGATCGAGTCCGGCCCCGTGATGATCTCGCCCTCGAGGATCGGGTCGGTGAGCTCGTCCTGGCTCGGGTAGATCGAGACGTTGTGCTGGACACCCGCGTCCTGGTTGCCGAACTCGATCGAGAAGGCCTCCGCGGCGGGGACGTTGACGCACGGCGTGTCGAAGGCGATCGCCGCCGCCTGGATCGACACGTTGCCGTCCACCGCGTCCTCGCAGGCCTCGGGGTCGGTGGGCGGCGCCGGTGCCTCCGGGGCGCCGGAGGGCTGCGGGCTCCGCTCCGCGAGCGCGAGCCCGTCGATCTCGCCGTACATGCCGACGAGGAGATCCTGCTCGTCGGGGTCGTACCACGCCAGGTACGCGCGCGATCCGTCCGGCGCGACGGAGACCGCCGGCATCTGTCCGTCGTCCGTGTCCGGCGCCGTCTCGATCGCGTTGAACCCGGCTTCGCCGGCCTCCGCGAACCGGATGCCCTCGGTGTCCTGCCACGCCGCGAACGTGGCACCGTCCTCGGTCGCGGCGATCGAGGTGCGCGCGCCGTCCGCGTCGGCGGCCCCCTCGCCGACGTCGGCGACCGGCGTCGTCTGGAAGGGGCCCGTCGGGGACCCCGAGGCCTCGACCACGGACGCGCCGTCGTAGTACAGCAGCGCGACGCCGTCGGCGGTCGTCGTCGCCGACAGGCCCGCGCCACCCCTGTTCGCGACGTCGAAGCTCTGCCAGGCGTTCTCGCCGTCGTTGGTCGCGATCGCGACGCCGTCGCCGCCGTTCGAGTAGGCGACGGCGGGCCCGGCGTCGGTGTCGAGGACGGCGGTCGCGCACGCGTCGCAGCCCGCCGCATCCACGATGCTCTCGACGGTCCAGTCCTCGCCGTCGGGCGTGGCCACGCTGACGGATGCTGCCGCGGACGTGGACGAGTAGAACGCGATCCACGGCGTCCCCTGCCCGTCGACGGCGATCGAGAGGCCTCGGGGCTGGGTGCTCGTGACGAGCTGTGTCTGGACCGGATCGGTCGCGGCGGGGTCGAGCGAACCCGTCGCGTAGTAGAGCCCGGCGGACGATCCCCACGCCGCATGGAACGTCTCGCCGTCCGCGACCAGCTGAAGACCCGCGCGGTTCGTCGGCGACAGCTTGCCCACCGACTCCTCGGCGGCGGGCGAGAAGGGCACCGTGACGTTGGGGACCTGCGCCTCGAGCGCGATCGCGCCTCGGGTCCAGATGCCTTCCTCGTTCACCGTGGTCAGCATCACGCCCGGCAGCGTCGGGGCGCCGACCGGCCGCGCCGCCGGCAGCTCG
>DASPIF010000339.1:0-13832 GCA_035629255.1 Actinomycetota bacterium
CGTCCTCGGCGGCGGGCGCCACACGTGGCTCGGGCAGCGGTTGCTCGGCAGCGTCAGCACCGGGGTCCTGCACTCGGCGACGACCCCAGTGCTGATCGTCCGCGAGGCTCGCGACGGCGACGTCGTCCGCGTGCTCGTCGGCGCCGACGGATCGGAGGACGTCGCCCGTGCAATGACGGTCTTCGCCTCCGTCGCCGATCCCGCGCGATGTTCGCTCCTTGTGCTGTCGGTGACCGATCCCGGCGCCGGTGACGACCACCCCGACCGCGAGGCCGCAAGGTTCACGGGCGCGGCCGCGGAGACCCTGCGGACGCGAGGCTTCGAGAGCGAGGAACGGGTCGTCTCGGGCAACGTCGCTCGCGCCCTCCTCGAGGAGGCCGACGGCGGAGGTCACGACCTCGTCGTGATCGGATCGCGGGGTCGGGTCGTGACCCGGCGGGCGACCCTCGGGGCCGTCAGCGACCGACTCGTCCGGGCCGCTCCGGCGACGCTGCTCGGCCGCTAGCCCTCGCGCGACCGCGGCTAGCATCGCCGGGTGGACCCGCGCGCGTTCCTGACCTCGCTCGAACGCGACGAGTCGCTCGTGCATCTCCGCGACCTCCCCGCCCGTCCCGCCGACCCCCACCCGTTCCCGAGCGACCTGCCGCAGATGTTGGTCGACCGGCTCGCGCTGACGGGCGTGACGGGGCTGTACGCGCACCAGCGGCGCGGGCTCGACCTCGTCCGCGACGGCCGCAACGTGATCGTCGCGACCGGGACGGCGAGTGGGAAGACGCTCGTGTACAACGCGGCGTTCGCCGCCGAGGCGATCGGCGACGCGAAGCGCACGGCGATGTACCTGTTCCCGACGAAGGCGCTCGCGCGCGACCAGCTCCGGCAGGTGCGCGAGCTGAAGCTGCCGCAGGTGCGGGCGGCGGTGTACGACGGCGACACGCCGCAGGCCGAGCGGCCGGTGATCCGGAAGAACGCGAACCTCGTGATGACCAACCCCGACATGGTCCACGCCTCGATCCTGCCGGACCACGCACGGTGGGCGGACTTCTTCCTCCGGCTGTCGCTCGTGGTCGTCGACGAGGCCCACGTCGCGCGGGGCGTGTTCGGCTCGCACGTCGCGCACGTGCTCCGTCGCCTCCGGCGCCTGATCGCACACTACGGGGGGACGCCGCGGTTCGTGCTCGCGAGCGCGACCGTCGGGAACCCGTCCGAGCTCGCGGAGCGGCTCGTCGGCGTGCCGGTCGAGGCCGTGGCCGAGGACACGTCGCCCGCCGGCGAGAAGCTGTTCGCGCTGCTGAACCCCCCCGTGATCGACGAGGAGACGGGCGCGCGCCGCAGCGCGCTCACGGAGGCTTCGTGGTTGATCGCGCGGCTCGCCGAGGACGGCGTGAAGTCGATCGGGTTCACGCGCTCGCGCCGCGCCGCCGAGCTGCTCGCCGAGTTCACGCGCCGCGAGCTCGACCCCGAGCTCAAGCGCCGCGTGAAGTCGTACCGCGCGGGCTATCTCGCCGAGGACCGGCGCGAGCTCGAGCGGCAGCTCGCGAACGACGAGCTGATCGCGGTCGCGGCGACGAACGCGCTCGAGCTCGGGATCGACATCGGATCGCTGGACGCGGCGGTGCTCGTCGGCTACCCGGGGACGCGGGCGTCGATGTGGCAGCAGGCCGGGCGCGCCGGACGGCGGCGCGACGGCTCGCTCGCCGTCCTCGTCGCGCAGGACGACCCGCTCGACCAGTTCCTCGTGACGCACCCGGCGGACCTGTTCGAGAAGCCGCCGGAGGCCGCGGTGATCGATCCGACGAACCCGTTCGTGCTCGAGCCGCATCTCGCCTGCGCGGCGCGCGAGCACCCGCTCGCCGACGACGAGGTGGCCGAGTTCTGGCCCGGCGCCGAGCCTGCGCTCGAGAAGCTGGCCGAGGCCGGCGAGCTCGTGCGGCGCCGCGACCGCTGGCACCACCGCGGCCGCGAAGCGCCGCATCGCCGCATCGACCTCCGCTCGACCGGCGGGCACACCTTCTCGATCGTGATCGAGGAGACGGGCGAGCTGCTCGGCACCGTCGACGAGTCGCGGGCCTACACGCAGGTCCACCCCGGCGCCGTCTACCTCCACCAAGGCGAGCAGTTCGAGGTGCGCGAGCTCGACCTGACCGGCCGGGCGGCGCTGGTGACCCGGAGCGACCCCGACTACTACACGCAGGCGCGCGACACGACGGACATCCGCGTGATCGCCGCCGACGAACAGGGCGAGACATCGGGCGGCGTCCCGGCGTTGTACGGGACGGTGCACGTCACGAACCAGGTCGTCGCGTTCGCGCGGAAGATGGTCGCGACCGGCGAGATCCTCGACGTGACGCCGCTCGCGCTCCCGCCGCAGACGCTCGAGACGAAGGCGATCTGGTGGGCGATCTCACCCGAGGTGATCCATCGGGCGGCGATCCGCCAGAGCGACCTGCCCGGAGCGGCGCACGCCGCCGAGCACGCGGCGATCGGGCTGTTGCCGCTCGTCGCGACGTGCGATCGGTGGGACATCGGCGGCGTGTCGACGCCGTTCCACCCCGACACCGAGAGCTGCGCGATCTTCGTCTACGACGGCACCCCCGGCGGCGCCGGGATCACCGAACGAGGATTCCGTTCCTCGGAGCGATGGCTCGACGCGACGCTCGAGACGGTCCGGACGTGTCCGTGCACGCGCGGGTGCCCGTCGTGCGTGCAATCGCCGAAGTGCGGCAACGGCAACGAGCCGCTCGACAAGGCGGGCGCGGTCGCGTTGCTCTCGGCCATGCTCGGGCGGTCGTGGGGATGACCGCACGAGAGCGTTACATCGCCGTCGTCGGCGCGAGCGCGGGCACCCCGACGGAGCTCGCGCTCGGCGAGGCGGTGGGAGGTGGGATCGCCGAGGCGGGCGCGGTCCTCGTCTGCGGCGGGATGGGCGGCGTGATGGAGGCGGCGGCGAGGGGTGCGATCCACGCGGGCGGGAAGACGCTGGGGATCCTCCCGGGCTCATCGCGGCTCGACGCGAACCCGTACCTCACGGTCGCGGTCGCGACCGGCATGGGCGAGGCACGCAACGCGATCGTCGCACGCACGGCGGACGCGATGATCGCGATCCACGGCGAGTTCGGAACCCTGTCCGAGATCGCGCTCGCGCTCAAGATGGGCACGCCGGTCGTCGGGCTCGGGACGTGGGAGCTCGCGAAGGACGGCATCCCGGTCGAGACGATCGCGCGCGCGACCTCACCGCAGGAAGCGGTGCGCGACGCGCTCCGCCTCGCGAACCGAGCGATCCTCGCAGCGGAGACCCGTCCGACCGCACAGGCGTAGTGACCACCCGCGGCCCAGCAGGGCCGTGGGTTGTGGCCCCGCGCACCGACTGGAACACTCGGGAAGGTCCCCCACGCCGAGGGCAACGCCGGGGGGCGGACCGGAGTCGATGATGAGCCAGCGGTCTGGGCACGTCCTGGTCGTCGATGACGACGCGCTCAACCGTCGCCTGCTCACCGCGACGCTCGCGCGCGAAGGACATCGGACGACCGCGGCGACCGACGGTGAGGAAGCGCTGATCGCGCTCGGCGACGACCCACCCGACGTGATCCTGCTCGACCTCGTGATGCCGGGGATCGACGGGATCGGCGTGCTCGAGCGGATCAAGTCCGACGACGCGCTCCGGCACCTGCCGGTGATCATGATCTCGGGCGTCGAGGACCACGGCAGCGTGATCCGGTGTCTCGAGATGGGCGCAGACGACTTCCTGCCGAAGCCCTTCGACGCGGCGATCCTCCGGGCTCGGATCAACGCGGGCCTCGATCGCAAGGCGCTCCACGACCTCGAGCGTGACCGCGTCCGTGGGATCTTCACCCGCTTCCTCCCGGAGTCACTCGTGGACCACGTCCTCGCGCGATCCGACGGTGACGCTCGGATCGAACCCGAGCTCCTGGTCGGCACCGTGCTCTTCGGCGACCTCCGCGGCTTCACCTCGTTCGCGGAGGGGCTCGCCGTCGATGAGGTGATCGAGGTCCTGAACACCTACCTCACCCTGATGACGGACGCGATCATCGATGCGGGCGGCACGCTGATCGACTACATGGGCGACGGCGTCATGGCAGCGTTCGGCGCGCCGGTCGCGAACGAGCGGCACGCCGATCAGGCCGTCGAGGCAGCCCGCTCGATGGCCGGCGAACAGCTCGCCGTCTTCAACGCATGGCTCCAGGGGACGGGACGCGACGCGTCCTTCCACATGGGGATCGGCATCAACTCAGGCCCCGTGATGTCCGGCAGCGTCGGGTCGCCACGGCGCCTCGACTACGCCGTGATCGGTGACACCACGAACACGGCATCCCGGATCGAGGCGATGACCAAGGACTTCGAGTACCCCGTCCTGTTCTCCGAGCAGACGAAGCGGTCGCTCGACGAGCTGCCCGACGACGCCGTCGACGTGGGGACGCACCAGGTGCGGGGGCGCAACGCGAACATCGACCTGTGGGCCCTCGACATCCGCGAGGGCGGATCGGCGTGACGACGCTCGACGACGAGATCCGGGCGCTCCGCGATCGCATCGCGGAGCTCGAGGCCGCCGACGCCGAACGCGAGCGGGCCGAGCACGTTCAGTCGGCGCTCTACCGGATCGCGGAGACGGCCGGCATCGCCACGGACATGCAGGACTTCTATGCGCGGATCCACGCGATCGTCAGGGAGCTGATGTACGCGGAGAACCTCTTCATCGCGCTGTACGACGACGCGCGGGACATGATCAACTTCCCGTACTACGTCGACCTCGTCGACGAGGACATCCCCGACCCGAACGTCTGGGAGCCCTACGGCATCGGCAACGCGGCAGGGATCACCGCGCGCATGCTCCGCGACGGGCGGCCGCTCATGCTCGCGCCGGGCGAGTGGAACGCGATGGTCGCGGCGGGCGATATCGAGGCCGTCGGGGTGGTCAGCACGAGCTGGCTCGGAACCCCGCTAATCTCCGACGGACGGATCCTCGGCGCGCTCGTCGTGCAGAGCTATCGCGACGATCGCCTCCACACCGCGGCCGACATGGAGCTCCTCACGTTCGTCGGCCGACACATCGCCTCCGCGCTCGAGCGCACGCGGTTGATCGACGAGACCCGGCAGCGCAACGCCGAGCTCGCCCTGATCAACGACGTGCAGCGCGCGCTGGCTTCGAACCTCGAGATGCAGTCGATGTACGAGCTCGTCGGCGACCGGATCCAGCGGATCTTCGACGCGCAGGTCGTCGACATCGGCATCCTCGACAGCGCGACCGGCACCATCAACTTCCCGTACGGATTCGACCGTGGCCAGCGCTACCCATCCCAGTCCGGTGAGGCTTCGCCGCTGACGCGACACGTCCTCGACCAGCGCGAGCCCGTCGTCATCAACGACCGGGTCGAGGAGCGCGTCGCGGAGCTCGGCGGGTCCGTGCTGTGGGGTGAGAGCGGGCTCCCGCGGTCGATGGTGCTCGTTCCTCTGCTGGTCAGCGGACGGGCGACGGGCCGCATCTCCCTGCAGAACGTCGACCGCGAGCATGCGTTCTCGGACGCTGACGTGCGGCTCCTGGCGACGATCGCGGGCAGCCTGAGCGTCGCGCTCGAGAACGCGCGCCTGTTCGAGGAGGCGAAGCAGCGCAACGCCGAGCTCGCGCTGATCAACGACGTGCAGCGGGCGCTGGCCGAGAACCTCGATATCCAGGGGATGTACGACCTCGTCGGGGATCGCATCAAGGCGATCTTCGACGCGCAGGTCGTCGATATCGGCGTGATCGATCCGGACGACGGACTGCTGCACTTCCCGTACGCGATCGAACGAGGCGTGCGCTTCCCCGACGCTCCGATCGACCCGGCGGTCGGTTTCGGCGGGCGCGCCATGGCGACGCGCGAACCCATCCTGATCAACGAACGGATGACGGAGGCGACGCGCAGCGCGGGGGGGCAAACGATCCAGGGCGAGGCTCCGAAGTCGGCGTTGTACGTGCCGCTGCTCGTCGGTGATCGCGCGACGGGCCGCATCTCGCTACAGAACCTCGACCGCGAGCATGCGTTCAGTGACGCCGACGTCCGACTGCTCACGACGCTCGCGGGCAGTCTGAGCGCGGCGCTCGAGAACGCGCGGCTGTTCGAGGAGACCAGGCAGCGCAACGCGGAGCTCGCGCTGATCAACGACGTGCAACGCGGGCTCGCGGAGAACCTCGACGCCCAAGCGATGTACCAGCTCGTCGGCGACCGGATCCAGCAGATCTTCGACGCACAGGTCGTCGACATCGGGATCCTCGATCGCGAGCTAGGGGTGATCCGCTTCCCGTACTCCATCGAGCGTGGCGTGCGGTTCCCGGACGAACCGATCGACGTCATCGGGTTCCGTCGCATCGTGCTCGAGACGCGGGAGCCGCTGGTGATCAACGAGGATGTCGAGCGGCGGGCCGCCGAGGCCGGGCAGCCGACCGTGATCCAGGGCGAGCCCGCGCAGGCGGAGGTCTTCGTCCCACTGATCGTCGGCGGACAGGCGACGGGTGTCGTGTCCCTCCAGAACCTCGACCGCGAGCACGCGTTCCGCGACGCAGACGTGCGGCTCCTCACGACGCTCGCCGGGAACCTGAGCGTGGCCCTCGAGAACGCACGGCTCTTCGAGGAGACCGGGAGACGCGCGGCCGAGCTCGCGATCGTGAACAACATCGGCCAGGCGCTCGCCGATCAACTCGACCTCGGGGCGCTGATCGAGCGTCTCGGCGACGAGCTGCGGGACGTGTTCTCCGCGGACCTCGTCTACGTCGCACTTCATGAGCGGGCAACGGACATGATCGAGTTCGCGTACTACAGCGAGCACGGCGAGCGTCGGGTGAACCCACCGATGCGCTTCGGTGAGGGCCTCACATCGAAGATCCTCCAGACGCGCGAGCCCCTCCTGCTGAACCGCGCGGCGGCGTTCGAGGAGGTGGGCGTCCCGATCGTCGGGACACCGGCGAAGTCGTACCTCGGGGTGCCGATCGTCTCCGGCAGCGACGCGATCGGCGTCATCAGCGTGCAGAGCACGACGCAGGCCGGGCGGTTCGGCCGAACGGACTCCCGCCTCCTGTCCACGATCGGCGCGAACGTCGGCGTGGCGATCGCGAACGCCCGCCTGTATCTGGAGACCGAGCGGCGGGCGAGCGAGATGGCGGCGCTCGCGGAGCTCGGCCGCGACATCGGGGCCCTCCTGGAGCTCGACCCGATCCTGCATCGGATCGGCGAGCGCGCGCGCTCGCTCCTCGCTGCGGATACGAGCGCCGTGTTCCTCGAGCGAGACCGTCGGTTCGTGCCCGTTGTCGCGGTCGGCGAGATCTCGGACGCGATCATGAGCGACTCGATCACCCTCGGGGAGGGCATCATCGGTGATCTCGCGGCTCGAGGCGCGACCGAGATCGTCAACGATGTCTCCGCCGACCCGCGCTCGGTCCACATCCCCGGCACGGCCGAGGACGTCGAGGAGCGCCTGATGGCGGCGCCACTCCTCGCGCGCGGACGGGTCGTGGGGATGATGGCGGTCTGGCGAACCGCACCAGCCGATCGATTCACCGAGGCCGACCTGAACTTCCTCGTCGGCCTCTCGCAGCAGGCCGCGATCGCGATCGAGAACGCACGGCTGTTCGCGGAGGTGAAGGAGGCTCAGGAGGCGGCGGACGAGGCCAACCGCTCCAAGAGCGCGTTCCTCGCGACGATGAGCCACGAGATCCGCACGCCGATGAACGCGATCATCGGGATGGGCGGCCTCCTGGTGGAGACCGAGCTGGACGCCGAGCAGCGCGAGTACGCCACCACGATCCAGCGGAGCGGGGAGGCGCTCCTGTCGATCATCAACGACATCCTCGACTTCTCGAAGATCGAGGCGGGGCGGATGGATCTCGAGCTCGCCCCGTTCGACGTGAGGGAGTGCATCGAGGCCGTCGTGGACCTGATCGGGCCGCTCGCGCAGCGCAAGGGACTCGAGGTCACGTATGGGCTCGCCCCGGGGACGCCGGAGACGGCCGTGGGCGACGCGAGCCGTCTCCGTCAGATCCTGCTCAACCTACTGAACAACGCCGTGAAGTTCACGGACGAGGGCGAGATCGCGGTCCACGTCTCGCACGACGCGAAGGCGACCACGACGGAGCGGATCGCGTACCACGTCGCGATCCGCGACACCGGGATCGGCATCTCTGCCGACCGGATCGACGAGCTCTTCCAGTCGTTCACGCAGGCCGACGCCTCGACGAGTCGGCGGTACGGGGGCACGGGGCTGGGACTCGCGATCAGCCGTCGCCTCGCGGAGCTGATGGGCGGCACCGTCACCGCCGAGAGCACCGGCGCTCCCGGCGAAGGCAGCACGTTCCACGTGACGTTCGAGGCCGGGGTCTCGGACATGACCCCGACGGCGCTGCGGCGCGACGGCTCGTTCGACGGACGCCGGGCGCTCGTCGTCGACGACAACGCGACGAACCTGATGCTGATGACGGCGCTGCTCTCCGCGTGGGGCGTCGAGACGACGACGGCGACGACGGGGGACGAGGCGCTCGCGCTGTACGAACCCGAACGCTTCGATCTGGCGGTGCTCGACATGCTGATGCCCGGGATGGACGGTCTCGAGCTATCGATGCGATTGCACGAGCAGGGCGCCGAGCTCCCCACGATCCTCGCGTCGTCGATCCCGCGTCACGACGTGGCGCAGGACCCGCGTTGGGACGGCGCCCGGATCGGATCGGTGATCGTGAAACCCATCAAGGCCTCGACGCTCCACGGCGCGATCGCGACGGTGCTCGATCCGGTGGATCGCTCCGTCGCACGGTCGGCGTCCGACGCCGTGCTCGACGCGGAGCTGGCGACGCGCCATCCGCTCCGGATCCTGTTGACGGAGGACAACGTGGTGAACCAGCGGCTCGCCCTCCGCCTCCTCGAGAAGCTCGGGTACCGGGCGGACGTAGCCGCGAACGGGGTCGAGGCGGTCGAGGCGGTGCGGCGGCAACCGTACGACCTCGTCCTGATGGACGTGCAGATGCCCGAGATGGACGGCGTCGAGGCGACGCGGCGGATCCTCTCCGAGCTCGACGAAGGGGAGCGCCCGTGGATCGTCGCGATGACAGCAGAGGTCATGCAGGGTGACCGCGAGGGGTTCCTGGCCGCAGGGATGAACGATTACGTCGCCAAGCCGATCCGACCGACCGAGCTCGTCACGGCGATCACGCGGACACCTCGGCGTGCCGGTGGGTCGCCCGGGCCCACCGTGCCCTCGTCGGGGGAGGCACCGGCCTTCGACGAGTCGGTGCTGCGACGCCTGAGCGACAGCATGGGCGGTGACGACGCGTTCGTGGGCGAGCTCATCGATCAGTTCCTCGACGACGCTCCGTCCTTGGTCGCCGCCGCACGTCGCGCGCTCGACGCCCACGATGTCGAGGAGGTGCGGCGGGCAGCGCACACCCTCAAGTCGAACGCCGCGACGTTCGGAGCGACCGAGCTCGCCGCGCGCTGCAGCGCGCTCGAGAGGGCGGCGATGGACGGAGACCTCGGTGACGGACCTGGCTCGGCCGATCGGATCGATGAGGAGCTCACCCGGCTCCATGCCGCGCTACGTGCGCGCTGACCTGGATCTCACGAGATCCTCCCGCCGCGTCCGAGCACACGTCCGGCTAGCCGGAACAGCGACGTCCGCTCGTTCCGAGGGAGCCCGATCGCGACGAGGGCGACGAAGTACGCGAGGCCACCGATCGCGAACGAGACGACCAGGTCGAGCAGCCACTCCTCCGCCGGCATCACGGCGTGCGCCAGCGCCATCGCCGCTCCCCCCGCGACGGCGGCCGGGACCAGCCGCAGGTAGCCGGCATCGAACGGCCAGATCCCCAGGAACCGGCGCACGAGCAGCAGCCGCGCGACCGCGCTCACCGTGAGCGTTGCCGCCTGCGCGATCGCGGCGCCGCGGATCCCGAGCGACTCGGGCCGAGCCAGCACGAACGCGACCGTCAGGTCGACCGCGAACCCGCCCGCGTAGACGAGCAGGTCCCAGCCGGTCCGCCCCGCCATGATCAGGATGAAACCGACCGTGCCGACCATGACGGGGACGATCATCCCGATGATGAGGATGCGGAGCGCGTCGGCGCCCTCGGTGAACTCGCTGCCGAAGATGCGCAGCACCGGCTCGGGAACGATCGCCAGCACGAGCAGTATCGGGATCGTCGCCGCGAGCGTCCACCTCGTGACCTGCTTGTACAGCCCATCGAGCCGCTCGCGTTCGCCGCGGTGGTGCAGGTCGGCGACGAAGGGGCTGAACGTCAGCGAGACCGACGTGAGGAACAGGAACAGCGACTGGCCCGCCCGCAGCACGGCGCCGTACACCCCGGTCTCCGACGCGCCCCTCGGCGCGTCGGACCACAGCAGTGACAGCACGAAGAAGTCGGTCCAGAAGATCAGCTGGCTGAACAGCGTCGCGGGCGCCCGGAGCGCGCCGAACCGCACGAGCGCGCCGGTCCGCTCCTCGGCGATGCCGTCGCCGACCGCCGACGACGGGAACCGCCGCTGCTCCTTCTCCCACCCGAACCACGCGATCGCGAGCGCGAGCGCCCACGACGCCGCGAAGGCGGCCGACGCGGCGCCGGAGGACTCGGACGCGAGGAGCCAGGCCGCGAGCGTCAGCGCGATCCACCCGATCGGCTGCGCGATCCACTGCGCGTACAGCGTGAAGCGCATGATCTTGAGGCCGCGTGTCGCGCCCATGTAGGTGAATGCGAGCGCCCCGAGCGGGACCGCGAACCCGGCGGCTCGGAACGCGTCGACGGCGGTATCCGGTCGGCCGGAGAACCCCTCGGCGAGCCACGGCGCGAACGCGAAGACCGCGATCCCGAACGGGATCGAGACCACGGCGGCGATCAGCGTCGAGCGACGGACGAGGCCTCGTGCTCGTTCGGCCTGCCCGCGTCCGACGAGGATCGCGACGAGACGCACGTTCGCGACGTCCATCCCGAACCTCGTGGCGGCGGCCGCGACGAAAGCGAACTGTGTGGTGAGGGTCACGACGCCGAAGCCCTCGTCGCCGAGCCGATTCGTGAGCAGGACGTTCGCGGCGAAGGTGGCGACCGCGCCGATCGCGAGCCCGAGGACGTTCTGACCGGTGTTGCCGAGGATCACGCGCCGATCGCCTCGACCCGGCGGCGGCGATGCCTCGAGCGCCTCGATCTCCTCGGTCCTCGTCGGCTCGTCCACGGCGGCGCTCAGTATCCCAGCGGCCCGTGCGCGCACCCGGTACGTTCGAACCCACCGCGAGCATGTACGAGGGAGGGCCCGACCATGACGGACGACGAGCGGTACGAACGAGGCAAGGCGAAGCTGCGAGCGATCCACGGGGATCGGTCCCTCGCCACGATCGAGGGGCTCGGCGACCTCGGCCGCCTGATCGTCGAGACGGCGTACGGCGACGTCTACTCGCGTCCCGGACTCTCGGTCCGCGAACGCCAGATCGCGTCGGTCGCCGCGCTCGTCGCGACCGGCCGCTCGTCGCAGCTCCCGGTCCACCTCCGCTCCTCGTTGAAGGCGGGCATGACCGTCGACGAGCTCCGCGAGGTGATCATCCAGACCGCCGTGATCGCCGGCTTCCCCCCCGCGATGAACGCGATGTCCACGCTCAACACGATCGCCGGAGCAGCACCGAGCGACGGATGATGTCGTCCGGGGGAGATGCCTCGGCCGCGCCCGCGGTTCGAGCCAGCATCAGGACGGAAGGGACGGTCATGAACCTCGGCGTGTTGGGAACGGGGTCGGTCGGTCAGACGCTCTCGACCAAGCTGGTCGCGCTCGGGCACGACGTCGTGATGGGCTCTCGGGATCCCGCGACGCTCGCATCGCGGAGCGAGCCGCCGTACCCCGGCGCGCCGTCGTTCGCCGACTGGCGCGGCGAGAACCCCGACGTGCGACTGGCGACGTTCGCCGAGGCGGCGGCCCACGGCGAGCTCGTGTTCCTCGCGACGAACGGGACGGCGAGCGTCGACATCGTGACCTCGATCTCGGAGCACCTCGCCGGCAAGCTCGTGATCGACATCACGAACGCGCTCGACTTCTCCGAGGGTTACGCCAAGCTCTTCGTCTCGGGCGGCGGGGACTCGCTCGCCGAGCGGATCCAGCGCGCCGCGCCCGGGGCTCGCATCGTGAAGTCGCTCAACACCGTCACCGCGCCGGTCATGGTGGATCCCGCGATCCTGGGCGAGGCCGACCACGTGATGTTCGTCGCCGGCGACGAGGAGGCCGCTCGAGCCGAGGTCTCGACGCTCCTGCGCAACTGGTTCGGATGGCGCGAGATCGTCGACCTCGGCGATCTGTCCGGCGCGCGGGCGCTCGAGGCTCACATCCTGATGTGGGTGCGGCTCATGGGCGCGTTCGGGACGCCGATGTTCAACATCGCGCTCCGCCGCTGACCGTCATCCCGCCGAACGGCACCCTCCGTACCATCTGAGGATGCGTCACCGGCTCCTCGCGCTCGTCTGTCTCGCGTCGCTCGCCGCGTGCGGCGGCGACCGCGAGCCGCTCGCCTTCCCGTCCGAGCCCCAGGGTCGGTTGCTGGTCCCCGAGGAGACCGAGAGCATCGCGCCGCGGGCGACCGAGACCTTCGACGTCGACGGGTGTCCCGTGAACGAGCGTCGGATGTGCCAGGAGGCCTCGGCGATCGCGAACGCGCTGACCCAGGTCGACGTCGACGCGATCTTCACGCTGTCGCGCCCGACGACCGTCCCGTGCGACGACGTCGACCCCGAGATCTATCCCCAGTGCGACGAGCCGCGGGCCGGCGAGCTCGAGGGCTTCGTCGTCGCCGGCGCCGAGGAGGAGACGTTCGTGGCGCCCCAGGAGGATTACCGCGAACAGCTCGCGTTCATGCGCGACGGGCTCGACCCCGACTACTCCGACGACCTCGGGACCGGCGAGTACCGGATCATCGGTCTCGCGACGTGCGAGCCGGGCGAGCGGTACGAGCTCGTGTACGTGGTCGGCCTCGGCGACCCCGAGAGCACGCTGCCGGCCGACCGGTTCCTCGGGACGTTCGAGCTCACCGAGGACGGCCGCGCCTGGGCGTCCTCGCGGACCACGCTCGACATCCTGAGCGACTGGCAGCTCTACTTCGACGACCCGTTGGCCGAGATCGGGTGCGGTCCGATCGAGCCGTGGGGCGCCTGATCCGGCCTCACCCCAGGGCCTCGCTCCCGCGCGAGCGGGTCGGCCCCGAGGACGGCGCTCAGCGCGGCTGGTTGGCGCGGACGTTCCGCTCCGCGAGGCGCGCGGTCTCGGCGATCCGTTTCGCCCGGGTCTCGGGGCGCTTCGCGTCGTCGATCCACTGAAGGATCGCCCGGCGCGCGGACGGCGGAAACGCGTCGAAGTGGCGCTTCGCGTTCGGGGAGGAGCGGAGCGCGGTCGCGAGGTCGCGCGGAACCTCGAGGGCGTGGCTCGCGTCGAGCTTCGACCACGAGCCGTCGGCCTTGGCGGCCTCGATCGAGGCGAGCCCCGGCGCGGCCATCCGACCCTCGCGAACGAGCCGCTCGATCCGTCCCTTGTTGACGGCGGACCACCCGCTCCTCGCCTTGCGGCGGGTCATCAGCACGGTGTAGCGATCGTCATCGAGGCGGCCGGCGGTGCTGTCGATCCAGCCGAAACAGAGCGCCTCCTCGACGGCCTCGGCGTAACGGACGCCGCGAGCGTCCGACGTCCCCCTTCACGAGCGCGAGCCGGACGGACGCGGACGTCGCATGATGACGCTCGAGCCAGCGCCGCCACGCCGCACGGTCTTCGGGCTCGATCAGCTCGAGGGCGATGCGATCGACAGGCGTCACGGGCTATCGGCGGCCTGCCACGGCG
>DASPIF010000340.1:0-5053 GCA_035629255.1 Actinomycetota bacterium
CGACCGCGATGTCGTGCACGTCGAACACCGGCCACCGTTCTGCGACGTCGCGCGGCTCGAGCAGCTCCGTCGTGATCCCTTGCTCGTTCAGCCGCGGGACGGTCGCGCGGACGGCGGACTCGTCCTCCGCGGAGTGCAGGACGAGGAGCCCGGTCTCGCGGAAGTCCGCCGGACGCCCGGTGTGCTCTTCGAAGTCGCGGATCATCGCGATCGCGTCGCGTGCCACGCCCGCGAGGAACGCGTTCGTGTAGTACGAGCGACAGATCGCGCTCGAGCGACCGGTCGGTCCACCGGCCGGCCCCCGCGGATCGAGCACCGCGCACCGGACGCCGCGCGATGCGAGATGGAACGCCGCCGCGGCACCGTGGACCCCGGCGCCGATCACGACGACGTCGGTGGAGGCCATGGCGCGCGAGTCTAGCCACGACGCGCCGGACGCCCTTGGGCGCCAACGACGACAAGCAGCGAGCGTCAGCGGGAGCGTTGCACCTCTCGGTAGCGGAAGCACGAGACGACGTGGTCGTTCACCATGCCGACCGCCTGCATGAAGGCGTAGCAGACCGTCGGGCCGACGAAGCGGAAGCCGCGCCGCTTGAGGTCCTTGCTCATCCCGCGCGAGACATCGGTCTCGGGCGGGATCTCCCCGAGACGCTCGAACCGGTTGACGATCGGCGTCCCGTCGACGAACGACCACAGGTATCCGTCGAGCGAGCCGAGCTCACGCTGCACCTCGAGGATCCGCTTCGCGTTGTTCACGGACGACTCGATCTTGAGCCGGTTGCGGACGATGCCGGCGTCGAGCATCAGCCGCTCGATCTTCGCGGGCGTGAACCTCGCGACCTTCGCAGCGTCGAACCCGGCGAACGCGCGCCGGTAGCCCTCACGCTTGTGCAGGATCGTCGACCACGAGAGGCCGGCCTGCGCGCCCTCGAGGACGAGCATCTCGAAGAGGTGGCGGTCGTCGTGCGAGGGCACGCCCCACTCCGCGTCGTGGTACTCGAGGTACGCGGGATCGGTCGTCCCCGCCCACTCGCAGCGGACCTTCGCTCGCGGCACGTTCGGAGCCTAGCCCCGCGCGCCGACATGGCTCAGCCCCCGCCGCGCTCCCTGCCGCCCTCGGTCGTCGCCCACTCGATGAAGACATCGAGGTCCTGGCCCCGGTCGAGCGCGATGAACTCGTCCGCGAGCCGGCGGATCTCGTCCTCCTGCAGGCCGCGCCCCTCGAGCGTCTCGCGGGCCTGGTTCGCGAGCAGCCGCGCGCTCTCGACCTCGGCCGCCTCGGGCTGCGGATGCCCCGCGTCCGCCGTGTCGCCGACCTTCTCGTTGCGGAGCGGTCCCGGATCGGTGTCCTCGGTCTCCATGACCGCGAGCCTTCCCGCCCGCCTGGCGCCGGAAACGGCGTGGGCTAGCCTGCGCACCATGCCAGCGTGGTGGGAACGACCCGGGCTCGAGATCCGTGACGGCCGCCTGACGATCGCGGGGCGCGACGCCGAGGCGATCGCGCGCGAGCGCGGCACGCCGGTGTTCGCGTACGACCTCGTCCGGATCGCCGAGCAGGCGCGGGGGCTCGAGTCGGCGTTCGAGCGGCTCGGCCAGCCGTTCCGGCTGCGGCTGGCGCTCAAGGCGCAACGCGATCCGAGCGTCCTCGCCGCGGTGCGGGAGCTCGAAACCGTCGGGATCGATGCCGCGTCGCCCGGCGAGGTGCGTCACGCGCTCGCGCACGGGTGGGCGTCGGAGGAGATCTCGTACACCGGCACGAACCTCTCGGACCGCGATCTCGACGCGCTGATCGAGCTCGGGGTCCACGTGAACCTCGACCTGCTGTCGCAGCTCCGTCGGTGGGGGAGACGGGCGCCCGGCACGACCGTCGGGATCCGCGTGAACCCTCGCGTCGGCGCGACGCGCAGCGTCGAGGCCGCGGTCGAGGCGCACGAGTCGCTCTACGCCGGCGTGAAGCCGACGAAGTTCGGCGTCTACTCCGAGCAGCTCGACGAGGCGCTCGCGATCGCGGACGAGCACGGTCTGCGGATCGACACGGTCCATGTCCACACCGGGGACGGCTTCCTCACCGACGATCTCCCGCGCTTCGCCGTCGCGATCGAGCGCGTCGCCGCGATGGCCGAGCGCGTGCGCGAGGCCGGTCACCCGCTGGCCGAGGTCAACGCGGGAGGCGGGCTCGGCGTGCCGCAGGTCGACGGCGACGAGCCGCTCGATCCCGATGCGTTCGCGAAGACGCTGATCGAGCATCTCGGGCCGCTGGATGTCACGGTCTCGGCCGAGCCGGGCGACTACCTCGCGAAGGAGATGGGGGCCCTGCTCGCGGAGGTCGTCACGGTCGAGCAGCGCGACGGCGTCTGGTTCGCCGGCGTCGACGCCGGCTACAACGTGGCGCCCGAGCGGTTCATCTACGGCTCGCGGTTCCCGGTGGTCGCCGCGGTCGACCGTCCGGGCGAGCGTCGCCACACGACCGTCTCCGGCAACATCAACGAGGGCCCCGACCACTGGGGCGAGGACGTCGATCTACCCGAGCTCCGCGAGGGCGACGTCGTCGCCGTGCTCAACGTCGGCTCGTACAACCAGTCGATGTACTCGGAGCACTGCCTGCGGCCGCCGGCCGGCGTGGCCGCGTTCGTCGACCGCATCTGACCGAGCGTCAGCGCGTCCGAGGGAACCCGAGGTCGACCGCGCTCGTCGCGGGGTCCGGCCACCGGGACGTGACGACCTTGCCGCGCGTGTAGAAGTTGACGCCTTCGGGCCCGTACATGTGCGTGTCGCCGAACAGCGAGGACTTCCACCCCCCGAACGAGTAGTAGGAGACGGGGACCGGGATCGGGACGTTCACGCCGACCATGCCCGCCTCGACCTCGAACTGGAACGTCCGCGCGGCGCCGCCGTCGCGCGTGAAGATCGCGACGCCGTTGCCGTACGGGTTCTCGTTCACGAGCCGGACGGCCTCGTCGTAGGTGTCGACCCGGACGACGCTGAGCACCGGGCCGAAGATCTCGTCGCGATAGCAATCCATCTCCGGCGTGACGCCGTCGAGCAGCGAGACGCCGAGGAAGAAGCCCTCGCCGCCGTACCGTTCGTCCTCGCGACCGTCGGCGACGACCGTCGCCCCCTGCTCACGACCCGAGTCGAGGTACGACGCGACGCGGTCGCGGTGCTCCTTCGTTACGAGCGGACCCATCTCGGATTCTGGGTCGCTGCCCGGACCGAGCTTGATCTTCGGCAGCCGCTCGCGGATCGCCTCGACGATCCGGTCGCCGACGCCGCCTACCGCGACGACGACGCTGACCGCCATGCAGCGCTCGCCCGCCGAGCCGTACCCCGCGGAGACCGCCGCGTCCGCCGCCATGTCGACGTCCGCGTCGGGCAGCACGATCATGTGGTTCTTCGCGCCGCCGAGCGCCTGCACGCGCTTCCCGTTCCTCGTCCCGGTCTCGTAGACATAGCGTGCGATCGGCGTCGAGCCGACGAACGACACGGCGCGGATCTCCGGGTGTTCGAGGATCCGGTCGACGACGACCTTGTCGCCCTGGACCACGTTGAAGACGCCGTCGGGCAGGCCGGCGTCCTTGAACAGCTCGGCGATCAGCAACGAGGCGCCGGGGTCCTTCTCGCTCGGCTTGAGGAGGAACGTGTTGCCGCACGCGATCGCGTTCGCGCACATCCACAGCGGCACCATCGCCGGGAAGTTGAACGGCGTGATGCCGGCGACGACCCCAAGGGGCTGGCGGATCGAGTACACGTCGACGCCCGTCGAGACCTGCTCGCTGAACCCGCCCTTGAGCAGGTTCGGGATGCCCGTCGCGAACTCGACGTTCTCGAGCCCACGCTGCACCTCGCCGACCGCGTCGGAGAGGACCTTGCCGTGTTGCGCGGTGATCACCGCGGCGAGGTCCGCCCTCCGCTCCTCGAGCAGCTCGCGGACGCCGAACATGATGTCGGCGCGCTTGCTGAGCGAGGTCGCCCGCCACGCCGGGAACGCTTCGCGAGCCGCGTCCACGGCCGCGTCCACCTCGGGTACGTCGGCGAAGTCGACCTCGTGCGTCTGCGTGCCCGTCGCCGGGTCGAAGACGGGGCCACGGCGGCCGCTCTCACCCCGGACGTGCTTCCCACCGATGTAGTGACCGATCCGCTCCACGATTCCCACCCCTTCGCGATGCCGTCCGTGACCTGACGATGCTACCGACGGGTTGAACGGCAGTCAGGGTGGCTCGAGGGTCGCTGGCTAGACTGCGCTCTCGGGCACAGGGGGGACACCGATGACGGAGCCGCAGCTCACCGCCGAGGAGATCGTCGAGCTCAGCCTCAGGCACACGCTCTACGACTGGCAGCAGCAGGGATCGACGAAGCCGCTCGCCGTCGCGAGCGCGCGCGGCTCCGAGTTCTTCACGGTCGACGGGAAGCGCTACCTCGACTTCAACAGCCAGCTCATGGGCGTCAACATCGGGCACGCGGACCCTCGCGTCGCCGACGCGATCGCCGAGCAGGCCCGCACGCTCCCCTACATCAGCCCGTTCATGGCGACCGAGGTCCGGGCGCGCCTGGGGGTCAAGCTCGCCGAGCTCATGCCCGGCGACATCGACAAGTCCTTCTTCACGCTCGGCGGCGCCGAGGCGAACGAGAACGCGATCCGGATCGCGAAGGCGGTCACCGGGCGCCACAAGATCCTGGCGCGCTACCGGAGCTACCACGGCGCGACGTACGCCACGATCTCGCTGACCGGCGATCCGCGGCGATGGGGCAACGAGCCGGGGATGCCGGGCGTCGTGCACGTCCTCGATCCGTACCACGGCGTGCAGCGGGGCTGGGACGACGCCGACACGGCGCTCGCCTACCTCGAGGAGACCATCGCGCTCGAGGGGCCCGAGACGATCGCCGCGTTCATCCTCGAGCCCGTCACCGGCACGAACGGGATCCTGATCCCGCCCGACGGCTACCTCGAGGGCGTGCGCGAGCTCTGTTCGCGGCACGGGATCCTGATGATCGCGGACGAGGTGATGTGCGGGTTCGGCCGGACGGGCGAGTGGTTCGCGGTGAACCACTGGGA
>DASPIF010000341.1:0-5065 GCA_035629255.1 Actinomycetota bacterium
TGCACCTCGTGACCGCGACGCGCGAGATGCATCGACGTCGCCCATCCGAGGTACCCGTCGCCGCCGAGGATCAGGATGCGCATGGACGGCCTCTCTCGGGGGGTTCGGGGAAGCGGTCATCGTAGCCGATGACCCACCTCGGCCAGGTGCTCAGCCGAGCTCGTCCAGCGCCTCGAGCACGCGGTCGACCTCCGCAGGTGTGTTGTAGTGACAGAACCCGACCCGGACGGCCCCGCCGGTCGTCTCGAGATCGAGCCGTTCCATCACCTCGACCGCGTAGTAGTTCCCGTCCCACACGTAGATGCCGCGCTCGGCGAGCGCTTTCGCGGTGTCGGCGGGATGCTGACCGCGCAGCCGCACGGCGAACGTCGGCGTCCGCTCGTCCATCCGGTCGACGTCGGCGATCCCGTACAGCTCGATCGCCGGAACCTTCGCGGCTCCGTCGAGGAACCGGCGCGCCAGCCCCGTCTCCCACCACGCGATCGCCTCGAACGCGGACGCGATCGCGGCGCGTCGATCGCCGCGGACGTCGTCGCCGAGCGACGCCAGGTAGTCGACCGCGGCGACCCATCCGGCGAACGCCTCGTGGCTCTGCGTACCTGTCTCGAACGCCGACGGCCGCTCGTCGCGCGCCGGCCGCACCTTGTACGGCCGGAGCTGGGCCAGCATCTCGCGGCGTCCGAACGCGATCCCGAGGTGCGGACCGAAGACCTTGTAGGGCGAGCAGACGACGAGGTCGGCACCGAGGGCGCGCACGTCGATCCGTCGGTGCTGCGCCAGGTGGACGCCGTCGCACGCGACGAGCGCCCGGGGTGCGCGTTCCCGCACCACCGAGACGAGGTGCCGGGCCGGCGTGATCGTCCCGACCGCGTTGGACGCCAGGGTGAACGCGACGATCCTCGTCCGCTCGGACAGCGCGTCGGCGAACGAGACCTCGTCGAGGGTCACGTCGTCGGGACGGATGTCGACCCATCGGACGGTCGCGCCGGCGTCCTCCGCGGCCAGGATCCACGGACGCACGTTGGCATCGTGGTCGAGCCTCGTGACGACGACCTCGTCTCCCGCGCCGAGCGTCCGGGCGATCGACCGCGAGAGGGCGAACAGCAGCGTCGTCGCGTTCGGACCGAAGATGACCTCGTCCACGTCGGCGTTCAGCAGGTCCGCCGCCGCGCCGTGCGCGTCGGAGACGAGCGCGTCGGTCTCGACGCTCGTCGCGAAGGGGCCGTGCAGGTTCGCGTTGCTCCTCCTCAGGTAGTCGGCGATCGCGGCGATCACGGTCTCGGGGACGTGCGAGCCGCCCGGCGCGTCGAGGAAGGCCACCGGGCGTCCGTCCTGGACGCGCGACAACGCCGGGAACCGTTCCCGGACGTGGGACAGATCGAGGGCGCGCTCCATCGGAGCCGTACACTCGCGCACCCCGGCGGTCGCCGACAACCGGCTCCACCAAGGAGGTCCCGTCCCGTGCGGTTCGGACTCGACGTGTCGCAGCACCAGCTGACGTGGACCGAGGTCCGTTCGCGGGCCGAGCTCGCCGAGGCCGCCGGGTTCGAGGGTGTCTGGGTCTTCGACCACTTCACCGCGCTGTACGCCGATCCCGACGGTCCCTGCCTCGAGGGATGGACGCTCCTCGCCGCGCTCGCCGCCGCGACCTCGCGCGTGCGGCTCGGGACGCTCGTGACCGGGATGACGCATCGCCATCCGTCGGTGCTCGCGACCGAGGTCGTCACGATCGATCACGTCAGCGGGGGACGCGTCGAGTGCGCCGTCGGCGCGGCGTGGAACGAGGACGAGCATCGGGAGCTCGGGATCGCGTTCCCCACCACCCGGGAGCGGATGGAGCGTCTCGAAGAAGGCGTCCAGGTGCTGCGGCTCCTCATGTCGGGCGAACGCGTGTCCTTCGACGGCGCGCACTACCGATTGGACGATGCGCTCTACCGTCCCCGCCCGGTCCAGCGACCGCATCCGCCGATCTGGATCGGCGCCGACGGGATGCGCCGTTCGCTGCCG
The DNA here is from genome assembly GCA_035629255.1 of Actinomycetota bacterium. Classification (GTDB taxonomy): domain Bacteria; phylum Actinomycetota; class UBA4738; order UBA4738; family HRBIN12; genus CALGFI01. Next base: position 2,008 of record DASPIF010000341.1, read on the forward strand.
ATCGTCGGGCGGCACGCCGACGTGTGGCACTCGAACGGGCGCCACCTGGCCGCGAAGTGGGACGTGGTGCGCGCCGCCGCCGAGGACGCCGACCGCGACCCCGACGCGATCGTCCGCGCGACGAGCTTGTCGATCAGCGAGGGCTGGGACGACGTGCGGCGCACGTTCGAGGGCTACCGGCACGCCGGCGTGACGTACCTGGTCGTGAGCTGGCCCGGACAGGGACGGGGTCGGGTCGAGGAGTTCGTCTCGACCGTCGTGCCGACGCTCGGCTGACCGCTCACGCCTCCAGAACGTCCCATCCGTCGGGGAGCCTCGGCATCGGCCACGAGGGGTCCGGCCGCCACTCCGGCCAATCCTCGTCGAAGGGCGGTTCGCGCCGCAGGACCCGGTCGCGTCCTCGCGCCCCTTCGACGTGGAACCGCTGCGCGTCCTCGGCCGTGTACAGCCCGAGCTCGCGGGCGAGCGCGACGTCGTCCTCGTCCTTCCACCGCCACGACGAACGATCCGCCTCGATCACCACGTCCAGATCCTCGTCGAGCGTGTCGAACCCGACGGCGAAGCGCCGCAACGGTCGCTGCACGTTGATGTACCAGCCGCGCGACACCCAGTCCTCGTCCCAGAAGTGGAGGACCGCGTGTCCGGCATCGACCCACGCGAACGACAGCACATGGAGATCCGTCCACGTCCGTGCGGTCAGACGCCACTCGGCGGCCGTCGCCTTCGTGCGGATGAGATCGTCGCGGTCCCGCGTGTCGGCCGCGAACCAGCGGTTGCCGATCGGCAGGAAGAACATCTGCAGTTCCTCGTCGTCACGGACGACGATCGCGGGACGCGCCGCCCACACGGCGCCGCGGAGCGTCTCGCGCAGCGCGATCGACGTTCCGGGTGCGAACGTCACGCGGCGATCACGACACCGCCGACGCGAACGCGACCTGCGCGCTCGACAGGAGGTCCTCGACCCGGCCGCGGAGCGCGTCGGCCTCGTCGCGGAGCCCGCCGGCCGTCGCCACGTCCTTGAGCGACGCAGCGTTGATCGCGACGTTGGCGATCGCCGCGAGCGCCGCGGCGTGCAGCGCGAGCGCGGCGCTCAGCCCGTCGGACGCCGCCTGCGGGTTGCCGAGCTCGATCGAAAGGCGTGCGTACTGCATCATCGCCACCGATCGCTGGGCGATCTCGAGGGGAACGCGCGCCGCGCCCTCGTACGCGCGCTGGATCGCGGCGCTCCGTTCGGCCTTCCGCCGGTCGTCGTCCTTCGGGAGCTTGAACGCCTCCATCACGGATCCGAACGCCCGCGCATCGCGGTCGGCGAGCTCGAGGAACGCGGCTCGAGCGGCGTCGGCCTCCTCGAGGTAGCCACGCATCCGGGCGTCGACGTCCTCGTAACCCTCGCGGCCGATCGTGAGCCGGCACACCATCGAGATCAGCGCCGCGCCCGCCGCCGCGCACAGCCCCGCGACGGCGCCACCGCCGGGCGCGGGCGAGTCGGAGGCGAGGTCCGCGAGGAACCCCTCGATCGTCTCGTTGCCGATGCCGTCGCTCACGAGCCGCTCCAGGATCTGCGTGTTCGCATCGAACCCCTCCAGTCGTAGGTACGTCACATCGTCGCCGAGCGCGGCCTCAGGGACGAGACCGACGATCTCGGAGGAGAGCACCTCCATGCGGTGCGCTCGCGCGCCGGCCGCCACGGCGTCGAAGGCCGCGCGCAGCCCGGTCACCTCGAGGTCCACGAGGTTCATCGAGACCGTCACGCCGCCCCGTTCGGGGACGGCGAAGCCGATCGCCCGGATGGCCGGCAATCCACCGCCGGACTCGCGGATCGCCTTCGCGATCGCCTTCGCATCCTCCTCGTCGCCGCGCAGGTACACGTTGAACGCGACGAGCGGCTTGCGGGCGCCGACGGCCGTCGCGCCGGCGGCGCCGAGCTCGTGCGGGCCGTGGTCCGGGAGCCGCTCGCCGCGGGCGACCGCCTCCCGCAGCCCCTCGAACTCCCCCCGTCGAACGTCGGCGAGGCTCGTCCGCTCGGGCACCGTCGCGGCCCGGTCGTACAGGTAGACGGGGACCCCGAGCTCGTCCGCGAGCTCCCGCGCGAACGACCGTGCGAGCTCGACCGCCTCGTCCATCGTGATGCCGCGGAGGGGGACGAACGGGATCACGTCGACGGCCCCCATCCGCGGGTGGCCGCCGGCGTGCTGGGTCATGTCGATCCGCTCCACGGCGACGCGCGCGCCCGCCATCGCCGCCCGCCGCACCGCGTCGGGCGAGCCGACGATCGTCGTGTCGAGCCGGTGGTGCTCCGTGTCCGCGAGGCGAGAGACGAGGCGCGCCCCGTCGACGCTGCCGAGCGCCGTGCAGATCTCCTCGATCACCTCGGGGCGGCGCCCTTCGCTGAAGTTCGGGACGCAGACGACGAGCGCGTCGGGTTCCACGCGCGCAGCCTACCGACCGTCGGCGCCGCACCTGCGACGCCTACGATGCGTCGCGTGGACGTCGCCGCGTTCTCGTCGTGGCTGGAGCGGTACTTCGCGGCGTGGGCGTCGAACGACCCGGAGGCGGTCGCATCGCTGTTCGCCGAGGACGCCGAGTACTCGTTCGGGCCGTTCCGACCCTCGGCGCACGGGCGCGACGAGATCGTCCGGCGCTGGGTCGATGGGGGAGCACCGCCCGCGGTGCGAACCTCCTACGACATCGTCGCCGTGACCGGTGATCGCGGCGTCGCGCACTGGCGCGTGACGTTCGACGCCGGCGACGGGGCGACGGTCGAGCTCGACGGGATCCTCGTCTGCACGTTCGATGCGGAGGGCCGGTGCACCCTCCACCGCGAGTGGTTCGATCGCAGCGAGGCCGCCCCGACCTGACGGCGCCTCCGCGCCGAGATCGACCTTGACCGTCGTCCGGAGCCGGGTGTACGTTGGCGCCCCTCTCGAACATACGTTCGATTCCCCTCGTGGGAAGCCCGGGCGTCCGGAGCGGGTGATCCATCCGGGAGACGTGAGATGTCGAAGCGCTACGACGAGGAGGTCGAGGTGCGGGTCGAGCGCGATGCGGGGATGCCGAG
>DASPIF010000342.1:0-3248 GCA_035629255.1 Actinomycetota bacterium
GCGACCCTGGTCGCGCTCCTCGGCGCCATCGAGGCCGGCGTCACGGCCGTCGTCGACTGGGCCGACGCCGCGACCGACGACGCGCGCGTCGACGCCGCGCTGCAGGCGCACGCGGACGCCGGGGTCCGAACGGTGTTCGTCCCTCCCGCAGCCGGGGAGGGAGATGCGTCGCGGATCGCCACGCGCGCGGGGACGGCGGCGCCGACGTCGATGGCCTTCGGCGCCGAGATCGGCACCGGGTTCGACGCCGGCGCGGCCTCGGACGCGTGGGTGGCCGGGCGCGCCTCCGGACGCCGGATCCACGCGCACGCCACCACGTCGCCGGCATCCGGGACGATCGCCGAGCTGGCCTCCCGCGGCCTGCTCGGCGACGACGTCACGGTCGTGCACGCCGCCGGGCTGGACGCCGACGCGCTCGACGCGATCGCAGCCCGTGGTGCCGCGATCTGCCTCACGCCGGCGGCCGAGATGGCCGGGGGCTCGGGCTCGCCGCCGATCCAGCACCTCCTCGACCGGGACCTCCGTCCGGCGCTCGGCGTGGACGACGAGCGCATCGCGCCCGGCGACCTGTTCGCGCAGATGCGCGAGACGATCTCGCTCCAGCACGCGACCGTGTTCGACCGCAAGCTGATCGGCAAGGCGGGGCTCCCCCGGCTGATGAACACCCGCGACGTGATCCGCTACGCGACCGTCGAGAGCGCCCGTGCCGCCGGGCTCCGCGGGGTCGTCGGCTCGCTCGAGGTGGGCATGCAGGCCGACCTGATCGTGCTCCGGACCGATCGCCCGAACGTATTCCCCATCAACGACCCGATCGGAGCCGTGGTCTGGGGCATGGACACGTCGAACGTGGACCGGGTGATCGTCGCCGGCCGGACGCTGATGCGCGACGGGGCACTCGAGGCCGACGTCGCTCGGGCCCGGGACCTCGCGACCTCCGCGCGCGAGCGCGTGAAGACCGCCTCCGGGACGGTCCCCGCAGCCGCCGGAGGGGCTCGGTGAGCGAGCGCCGGGCGATGCCGTCGTCGGCGGTGACGTCCTTCGTCGTCGCCTCGCGGTACCTGCCGGTGTACATCGCGATCGCGCTGCTGCTCGTGATCGCCGCGATCTGGGCACCGAGGACGCTGAGCGGACCCGGGCTCCGGGGGATCGCACCCTTCGGCACGTTCCTCGCGATCACGGCGCTCGGTCAGATGCTGGTGATCATGACTGGCGGGATCGACCTGAGCGTCCCGGGCACGTTCACCCTCGCGGCGGTCGTCACGGTCGGCGTCGGTCAGACCGCCGACGAGCGGCTGTGGACCGCGATCGGCATGGCGTTGCTGCTCGCCGCGTTGGTCGGGCTCCTGAACGGGATCCTGATCGGCGGGCTCGGCCTCAACGCGCTGATCGTGACGCTCGCCGTCGGCCAGATCGTGAGCGGTCTCACGTTCCGCTACTTCACGTCCGTCGCGATCCAGACGCCGGTGCCGCCGAGCCTGTCGACGTGGACCCGCGAGCGGTTCCTCGGCGTGACGCGCACCTTCTGGGTCGGCGTCGCGATCACGCTGCTGTTGATCGTGATCTTCCGGTTCACGACGGCCGGACGACGGTTCCAGGTGGTCGGCGCGAACCCCACCGCCTCGTGGATCGCGGGGCTGCGAGTGAACCTCAACCAGGTCGCGGCCTACGTGGTCGCCGCCGTCCTGTACGCGACCGCCGGGATCCTCCTCGCGTCGTTCCTCAAGACCCCGAACATCACGATCGGCGCGCCGTACCTGCTCGGTCCGATCGCGGCGGTCGTGATCGGCGGGGCGTCGCTCACGGGCGGGCTGGCGAGCCCGCTCTCGACGTGGGCGGCGGCGTTCTTCCTCGCCGGGCTGACCCAGATGATGCGCGTGATGGGGCTGCCGACGGCGCTGCAGTTCGTCGTGTTCGGGCTCGTGATCATCGGCGGGATGTTGGTGTCGGGTGACCGGATCATCCGAGCGGTGGAGCACCTGCTCCGCGAGCGGCGCGGGCGCGGGCGCGCCGTGGCCGCTCCGACGGTCGGCGACACGGTCGACGGAGCGGGGTGAGGGAAGGGAGGCACGCATCGACGCATCGGAGGAACCATCGGAGAAGCAACGGATGGCACATGCCATCGACGTAGGGGGGAGGAAGCGGATGGTTCGGATCAAGATCATCGGCGTCGTCCTGCTGCTCGCACTGGTTGCGGCGGCATGCGGCGGCGACGGGGACGAGCCCGGGGGCGCGACCGCGGCCACCGGTGGCGAGGAGACCGCGGCGACCGGGACGACCGGCGACGCGCTCGCCGAGTACGGCGAGAGCACGGACGCCGACCCGGCGCTCGTGGAGAAGGCCCTCGGGCCGGTCGACGAGGTGCCGGACATCGTCCTCGCCGCGATCGCCCGTGCCGAGCAGGACCTCGACGAGGCGACGATCGCCAAGGCGGTCGAGTGCTGGCAGAACGCGGTCGAGTGCGACACCGGCTCGGGCGGAGAGCTCGTGATGGGCTACGCCGACGGCGGCGGCCTCAACGTGTGGCGGCAGGTGACGCGCATGGAGGCCATCCTCCAGGCGCTCACGTACCCGGAGATCGGGACGATGCTGTTCCGCGACGCGCAGTGGAACCCGGACCCCGCGGTCGCCGCGGCCGACATCCGGTTCCTGATCCAGTCCGACGTCGACTTCATCATCGGCTACCCCGACCAGGGCACGAACATCGCCGACGCGATCCTCGAGGCCGACGCCGCGGGGATCCCGTACATCCCGTACTCGGCGGGCTGGGTCGGGCTCCCCGAACAGGAGGGCGCGCTGATCCCCGGTGAGGACTACACGAGCATCGTCGGCGAGGACCTCTGCGCGCTCGGCGAGAGCTTCGCGCAGGTCCTGAACGAGAACATCGACACCGGCACGATCGGCGTCATGGGCGGCACGCCGGGCAACGCGCTGTCGCTCGGGTGGCAGCAGTGCCTCGAGCCCGCGCTCGAGGACGGGCTCGAGCTCGTCGGACCGCCCGCGGACACGTACTGGGTGAACGACAACGCGCTCCAGACGGTCCTCGGCTGGCTGACGACCGACCCCGACATCAAGGGCTACGCGTACGAGTACGCCGACGGCATGTTCACCGCCCTCGACGCGTACGACGAGCTCGGGGTCCCGCTGGAAGACGTCACGATCGCGGTCCGGACCGACGAGCAGACGCTGTTCTGCGACTGGGCCGAGCGCGACAACCCCGGCTACAAGATCTACTTCTCGGCCGGCGGCAA
>DASPIF010000343.1:0-9041 GCA_035629255.1 Actinomycetota bacterium
GCGGGATCCCGTACGGCGAGGCGCTGATGAAGAACCGGTACGTCGGGCGGACGTTCATCCAGCCGTCCCAGATGCTGCGCGAACGCGGCGTGAAGCTGAAGCTCAACCCGATCGTCGAGTCGATCCGCGGCCGCCGGCTCGTCGTGATCGACGATTCGATCGTCCGCGGGACGACGACGCGGCAGCTCGTCCAGGCGCTCCGCGAGGCGGGAGCGGTCGAGGTGCACGTCCGGATCACGTGCCCGCCGATCCGGTGGCCGTGCTTCTACGGCATCGACATGTCGACCCGCGCCGAGCTGATCGCGTCGGACCTCGCGGTCGAGGAGATCCGGCAGTACGTCGGGGCGGACTCGCTCGGCTATCTCTCGCTCGAGGGGATGGTCGCGGCGACGGGCGATGACGAGGACCGGTTCTGCCGGGCATGCTTCGACGGCGAGTACCCGGTCCCGATCCCCGAGCACGCCGGGAAGTTCCTGCTCGAGCACCCCGCCAAGTCGTGAGCGACGCGTACCGTCGCGCCGGCGTCGACCTCGGCGCCGCGGCGGAGGCGGTCTCCCGGATCCGCGAGGTCGCGTCGGCGGCCCGCCGACCCGAGGTCGCCGACGGCGTCGGTGGGTTCGCCGGCCTGTTCGCGCTCGACGACGGCCGGTACCTGGCCGCCGCGACCGACGGGGTCGGCACGAAGCTCGAGATCGCGCGCCGGGCGAACCGGCTCGACTCGGTGGGGATCGACCTCGTCGCGATGTGCGCCGACGACGTGGTGTGCACGGGAGCGGAGCCGCTCTTCTTCCTCGACTACCTCGCCGTCGGACGCGTCGTCCCCGAGGAGGTCGCCTCGATCGTGAGCGGCGTCGCCGAGGGCTGCCGGCTCGCGGGGTGCGCGCTGCTGGGCGGCGAGACGGCGGAGCACCCCGGCGTGATGGAGCCGGGCGAGTTCGATCTCGCGGGCTTCTGCGTGGGCGTCGTCGAGGAGGCGTCGATGCTCGGCGCGCACCGCGTCGTCGATGGCGACGTCCTCGTGGGGCTCGCGTCGAGCGGCTTGCACTCGAACGGCTACTCGCTCGTGCGCCGCGCGCTGCTCGAGGATGCCGCGTACGACCTCGACGACACCCTGCCGCGGCTCGGGCGCCCGCTCGTGGACGAGCTGCTCGAGCCGACCACGATCTACGCGCCGCTGGTGCTCGCGCTCGCGCGCGAAGGGCTCGTGCACGCCGCCGCGCACATCACCGGCGGCGGTCTCGTCGAGAACGTCCCGCGGATCCTTCCCGATGGCGTCGGCGCCGAGATCGTCGAGGGGTCCTGGACCGTTCCGCCGGTCTTCGGCCTGATCGGCGATGCCGCTGCCGCGTCGACGGAGGACCTGCGCGAGACGTTCAACCTCGGGATCGGCATGGTGCTCGCGGTCGCGGCTCCGGACAGCGAAGCCGTGATCGCGTCCGCGACCGAGGCAGGGGTCGGCGCCGCGCCGATCGGCGGGATCGTGCGTGGGGCGGGCCTGCGGTTCGCCTGACCCCCCAGGGATGACCATCCGTCCGTCGGCCGGGTGCGGAGACGGGAGCGAGCGAGGGGGACGACCACCGACCCCCGCAAAACCGCCTCGTGGCGGGATGCTCAGGCGCTCGCCACGCCGATACCTTGCCCATGATGATGACGACGGAGACCGCGACGAGCGTCCTCGTCGTCGACGACGAGCCGCAGGTCGTCTGGATGCTCCGGTTCAGCCTGGAGGCCGAAGGGTTCCAGACGCTCTCGGCCCGCAACGGCGCCGCCGCCCTCGCCGAGATCCGTGAGCACCATCCCGAGTTGATGCTGCTCGACGTGATGATGCCGGTGATGGACGGCTACACGGTCCTCGAGGAACTGCGATCGATGCCCGCGGCCGACCGACCCAAGGTCGTGGTCGTGTCGGCGCGCGCGAGCCTGCGCGACAAGGCGAAGGCCATCGAGCTCGGAGCCGATGCGTTCCTCGCCAAGCCGTTCAGCGTCGACGAGCTGATCGGCGTGCTCAGGAGCCTCGCGTCACCGACCTGACGCTCGCCGATACTGCCGTCCGTGAGCGTCCCGGCCCGACGAGCGGCGCGTGTCGTCGTGCTCGACGAGCGCGACCGGGTCCTCCTCTTCCGCTTCCGCGACCCCGGCAAGGACCACGACCACCACGCGACGCCGGGCGGCGGACTCGAGCGCGGCGAGTCGTTCGAGGACGCGGCACTCCGCGAGCTCGCCGAGGAAGTGTCCCTCGACGAGGTGGTCCTCGGACCCGTGCTCTGGGATCGCGTGAGTGAGTTCGGGTTCCTCGGCACGTGGACGCGCGTCGAGGAGCGCTACTTCCTCCTGCGCGTCGACTCGGCGAAGGTGGCGCCCTACGTCGGACATCTCGCCCACGAGAACGTCGTCGGGCGTGCGTGGTGGTCGCTCGAGGAACTCGCCTCGACGCACGAGGAGGTGTGGCCGAGCGAGCTCGCAGCGCTCGTTCGCGACGTGATCGAACGGGGGCCGCCGCCCCAGCCGATCGCGATCGGCTCCTGACTCAGACGCGCAGACCGGCCTGGCCGAGGAGCGCGAGCATCGGGTCGTACAGCTGCGACGGCATCGAGACGATCAGCCGTCGGTCGCCGGTCTGCGGGATCGACTCGCAGACGCCGCCGGCTGCGCGCATGATGGCTTGACCCGCCGCGAGGTCCCAAGGGTTGAGGCCCACCTCGAAGTAGCCGTCGACCTCCCCGCACGCCGACGCGACGAGATCGAACGCGGCCGACCCGCTCCGTCGGATGTCGGCGATCCTCGGAAGGAGGTAGCCGACGACCTCGGCCTGCCGGACGCGCTCGTCGGGGTCGTAGCCGAAGCCGGTCGCGAAGACGCAGGACCCCAGCTCGGTCCGTCGCGACGGCACGACCGGCTGGTCGCCTCGCCACGCGCCTTGACCGACGACCCCCTCGGTCCGGACGCCCCGTGCGTCGACGACGACGCCGACGACGTTCGCGCCGTCGACCTCGACGCCGATCGAGACGCAATAGCCCGGATACCCGCGGACGTAGCTCGCGGTCCCGTCGACCGGGTCGACGACCCACCGGACGCCGGTCGAGCCCTCGCGGGCCGCGCCCTCCTCGCCGAGCACGCCGTCATCGGGTCGCGCGGCGAGGATCGTCTCGACGATGACGCGCTCGGCCTCGCGGTCCACGTCGGTGACGAGGTCGCCGGCCGCGGTCTTCTCCGAGATCTCGAGCGCCCGCGTGCGGCCCTCGCGCTGGATCGCGGCCGCGCGCTCGGCGACGTCGACCGCGAGCGCCCTCAGCCCGGCGAGGTCAGTGAGGGAAACGCTGGTGCTCCTTCGGCACGACGGTCGTCCCGATCGCGCGGCACGCGAGGATCGGCTGTTCGAGGAACTCGGCCGCCGACTCGGAGACGTCGGGACGCGCGCCACCGATCTTCCAGACCTCGAACTCGCACCGACGCGAGGTGGTCCCGACGCCGACGATCCGTCCCGTCGCCTCCACCCAATCGCCGGCGTAGAGCGGATGCAGGAACTCGACGGTCTCGTAGGCGCGGAACAAGCCCTCGTCGCCGTCGTACCGCATGGCGAGCTCGGTGATCAGATCGCCGACGATCTCGAGCTGCTTCGCGCCGGCGACGAGGTTGCCGCCGTAGTGCGCGTCCTCGGATCCGAGGCGCCGTCGGATCGACGCGCTCGGGAGCTCGCCGTCGGCCATCAGCCCTCGACGACCTTTCCGTGCCGCACGCCGCGAGCCGGGACCCGGGCGAGCTGTCCGTCCTTGCGCCGCACCATGTACGTCGCGGCGGCGACGTCGTACCACTCGAGGGTGCCGACGACCTCGCCGAGGAAGCCGTTCGGCAACTCGAACTGGAAGGACACGCGCTTGCCGACGTCGGTGGGCTGCACCACGTTCGTGGGCTTCATGCGCGCGAGCCTACCAACGGGTCAGCGCGGGAGCGCCTCGAGCTGCTCACGCGACCCGAGCACGTCGACGAGCGCGGTGAGCGCTCGGCCGACGGTCGCGCCGTCGAGTACGCGATGGTCGAACGTCAGCGAGATCGTGCACGCCAGCCGAGCCTCGACGGCACCGTCCACGACCAGCGCTCGCGGCTCCATCACCCCGAACGCGATCGTGACGGCGTGGCCCGGGTTCAGCAGCGGCGTCCCGGCCTCCGAGCCGTACGAGCCGGTGTTCGAAACCGCGATCGTCGCCCCTGTCGTTTCGTCGAGCGCGATGGTCCCCCCGCGCGCGGCCGCGGCGAGGCGGGTGATCTCCTCGGCCAGCCCGGCGATCCCGCGCGAGCCGGCGTCCCGGATCACCGGGACCATCAACCCGCGCTCGGTGTCGGTGGCGACGCCGACGTTCATCCGCTCGTGGATCCGGATCGCGTCGTCGCCCCACGACGCGTTGATCAGCTCGTGGTCGGGACGGATCCTCCCGAGCGCCGCGACCAGGACGGGCAGCGGCGACACGCCGAGGCTCCGACGGAACGCGTCGAGGTCGGTGCAGTCGAGCGTGCGGAACGTCGTGACCTGCGGGATCGACGCGACCTCGGCGAGACGCGCCGCGATGGCCTTGCGCGTGGGCGTGAGCGGGATCGCGCGTCCGGCCTCCTCCGCCGGTCCGGCATCCGCCGCTGCACTCGCCTCGACGTCGTCGCGCGTGATCCGTCCCCCGGCACCCGTTCCGTCGATCGTGGCGAGATCGACGCCGAGATCCTTCGCGAGCTTGCGGACCGCGGGGGTCGCCGCGGGCGCGGTGCCCCCTCCCGCCTCCTCGGGCGCCACCGGGGCGGTCACGAGCGGAGCGGTCGAACCCGTCGATGCGGAGCCCGGTCCCCCCACGGGGTCCGACCCCTTCGCGCCGCGCGCGACCTCGAACGTCACGAGCGGCGAGCCCACGCGCGCCTCCTCGCCGGCCGCGACATGCAGACGGACGATCCGGCCGGCGAACGGCGACGGCATCTCGACGACGGCCTTCGCCGTCTCGATCTCGGCGATCGGTTGGTTCAGCTCGACGGCGTCGCCCTCGGCGACGAGCCACACGGAGATCGTGCCCTCCTCGAGGCCCTCACCGAGGTCCGGCAGGTCGAAGACGCGTTCGGCCATCAGTACGCGACCGTGCGACGAACCGCGTCGACGATGCGTTCGACGCTCGGGAGGTACACCTGCTCGAGCGACGCCGGGGGATAGGGGACGTCGGGAGCGGTGACCCGGGCGACCGGCGCCTCGAGGTGGTCGAACGCGACCTCCTGGATCCGCGCGACGATCTCGGCGCCCATCCCGAGCGTGAGCGGCGCCTCGTGGACGACGACGGCGCGTCCCGTGGACCGGACCGCGTCCGCGAGCGACTCGAGGTCGAGCGGCACGAGCGACCGCAGGTCCAGCACGCGGCAGGCGACACCCTCAGCCTCGAGCGTCGACGCGGCCTTGAGGCATCGATGGACCATCGCGCCGTAGGAGATCAGCGTGCACGCGTCCCCGTCGCGGAGGGTCCGCGCGATGCCGATCCCTGGATCGTCGACCGACAGCTCGCCGTCCTCCTTCGACCAGTACCGGCCTTTGGGCTCGAGCACGATCACCGGGTCGGGGTCGGCGATCGCCGCCCGGAGCAGCGTGTACGCATCGAGGGGTGTCGACGGGACCACGACCTTGAGACCGGCGGTGTGGGCGTAATAGGTCTCGGGGCTCTCGCCGTGATGCTCCTTGCCGCGGATCCCGCCGAACGAGGGGATGCGGATCACGACCGGCATCGGGACGCGGCCGCGGGTCCGCTCGCGGTACTTCGCGACGTGGCTGATCACCTGGTCGAGCGCGGGATAGGAGAACCCGTCGAACTGCATCTCGGCGATCGGGCGCCACCCGGCCAGCGCGAGGCCGACGCAGATCCCCGCGATGCCCGCCTCGGCGATCGGCGTGTTGAACACGCGCTCACGGCCGAAGTCCTGTTGGAGCCCCTCGGTCACGCGGAACACGCCGCCGAGCTCGCCGACGTCCTCGCCGAACACGAGCGCGCGCTCGTCCTCCTTCATCGCGTCGCGGAGCGCGGCGTTGAGCGCGCCGACCATCGTGACCTCAGCCACCGAGCAGCTCCTCACGCTGCGCGAGCATCGTCGCCGGAGGCGCCGAGAACGTGTGGTCGAACACCTCCGTCGCCGGCGGCGCCCCGAGTGCCGTGAGCTCGGCGCGCACCTTCGACACCCACTCGGTCGCCTCCTCCTCGCACGAGGTGACGAATGCCTCGTCCGACCGACCGGTCGCGGCGAGGAACCGCGACAGCCGCTCGATCGGGTCGCGCGTGCGCCACAGGTCGACCTCGGCGGCCTGGCGGTACCGGGTCGCGTCGTCGGCCGTCGTGTGCGAGCCGATCCGATAGGTCATCGCCTCGATCAGGGTCGGGCCGTCCCCCGCGCGAGCGCGCTCGACCGCCGCGCGCGTGACGACGTAGACCGCGAGCACGTCGTTCCCATCGACCCTCACGCCCGGGAACCCGTAGCCGGCGGCGCGATCGGCGATCGGCGCGAGCGTCTGCTGCGTGATCGGCACCGAGATCGCCCACCCGTTGTTCTGGCAGAACATGATCGCGGGGGCGCGGTAGACGGCCGCCATGTTCGCGGCCTCGTGGAAGTCTCCCTCGGACGCCGAGCCGTCGCCGAAGTACGCGAGCGCGCACGCGCCGCTCGCGTCGAGCTTCGCGCCCATCGCCCATCCGACGGCGTGCACGATCTGCGTCGCGACCGGGACGCAGATCGGCGCGAAGCGGTTCGCGACCGGATCGTAGGGACCGCCGTGCCAGGTCCCGCGGTGGTACTGCAGGTACTCGAGCGCGTCGACGCCGCGCGCGATCGCCGCCGCGAGCTCGCGGAACGACGGGAACACGAAGTCGTCCGGGCCGAGCGCGAACGCGCTCCCGATCTGCGCGGCCTCCTGTCCCTCGAACGGCGGGTAGACGGTGAGCTCGCCCTGGCGTTGGAGCGCGACGCACTCGCGGTCGAGCCGACGCGCCCGGATCATCAGCCGCAGGAGCTCGCGCAGGTCGTCGTCGCTCAGCCCGACGTCGGTGTCGGCGACCGGCGCACCGCGCTCGTCGAGGATCCGGACGAGCGGTGTGAACGTCGCATCGTCGCTGCTCAACACGGGTGCGAGCCTCCGGCGGACGGGGGAGCCGCAGTGTATATGCTCGATCGATGGTCCCCGTCGCCGAGCTGCGGGTGTTCCAACCGCTCGACACGTTCCCACCCGACGAGCAGCGAGCGTGGGAGCGCTACCTGATCGGGGGCGCCGAGCGACCGGCGCGGCCGAGGTACCGCGATCTCGCGACGCCGGCCGGCCTCGGCTTCCTGCTCGAACGCGACGACGAGGGCGCACACGTCAAGGTCGTCGAGGATCGCTACTACGTCTGTCCGTGGCGGACGCGGATGCGCGTGCTCGCCGGTCTGCTCGCGTTCGCCGAGGCCGGGCCGTTCGAGGACCCCGGCTCGTTCGTCCCGGCGGGCGCGCGTCGTCAGGCAGCGCGGGAGCTTCGCCGGCTGCGGCGGCGGAACCCGAGCCACGTCGCGACGATGATGCAGAGTCCGTGGCACGTGCCGATCCGGTGGCTCGTGCTCGTCGAGGACGACGAGCGTCGCGTGCTCGGCGACGGCGAGGGCGTCCACCGGCTGTCGTACCTGACGACGACGCGCAAGGCGATCGGCCGAGTCGAGCGCGCGGTCCCGGTCCTGCGACGATCGGATCTCGGACCGCTCGCGGATCCGCTCGTCGAGCTCCACGCCTGGTTGTCGACGTTCGACGCCGAGTCGCTGCTCGAGCTCGACTACGGCCGGGTGAGCGCCTCGATGTCGTGGGACGAGATCGACGACGACCACAGCGCTCGCGATATCCACGAGGCGCTCCGCGCCCTCGCGAGCGCCGACTACACGCGCTCGGCGGATCTGTACCAGTCGGCGCTCTCGCGCTCGACGCAGCTCCGCGGGCTCGAGTCGAACAACTGACGTCCCGCGACCATCGTCCCGCGAACCCTGACGAAAGCCTCGTCGCGTGATCGCTCTTGCGCTCGGCGCTTGACGTCGTGCGAGCGATGACGGACAACTGCGGGGATCCACGCACAGGAGGTCGTTCCCGTGGAGGGCGGTCAGGCGGGCGGAGAGGCAACGGTCGCCGGGTTGCTTCGCGAGATCGAACAGCTCCGGGCCTCACGGGCGCGTCTCGCGACGACGAGCGACGCTGATCGTCGAGGCATCGAGCGGGCGTTGCACGAGGGCGTGCAGCAGGACCTCGTCGGGCTCGCCGCCGGTCTCGAGATCGCTTCGCGCTCGCTCGAGCACGATGCCGTCGCCACGAGAGCGCTGCTGGACGATCTTCGAGGCGAAGCGCGCCGCGCGCTGGCGGCGGTGCAGGAGCTCGCCGATCGGGTCTTCCCGGCGCTGCTCCGATCGGGCGGGATGGTGCCGGAGCTCCGCGCGGCGGCGAGCCGAGCAGGTGTGCCGGCAGTCTTCGTCGTCGAGCTGGACGGCGCCGTTCCGCCGGCGCCCGCCGCCGCTCTGTTCTTCTGCGTGATCGACGTGTTCGAGCGCGTGGCCGCCGGCACCCCGGTGGAGGTGAGCGTCCGACACCAGGACGGTGCGCTCGCCTTCGAGGTCGTCGCGGGGTGCGACCTCGGGAGCGAGCGTCGCGCCTCGCACGATCGCATCGAGGCGCTCGAAGGGACCGTGACGATCACGTCGGGAGCCGACCGGACGATCGTGGCCGGCTCCGTGCCGCTTCCGCGATGACGCTAGTCGCTCTCCGCGAGGAAGAGGAGCACGGCCTTGACGCGCTTGTTCACGGACGACTCCCACGTCAGCCCGAGCTTGGAGAAGATCGAGTGGATCACCTTCTCGACCGACCGCTCGGCCAGATAGAGGGACTTCCCGATCGCCGCGTTGCTCTTGCCCGCCGCCATCTCGCGCAGGACGTCGATCTCCCGGGGCGTGAGGGTCTTCAGCGGGGATCGCTCGCCGCGGGCGTCCACCGCGACGAGCGCCTCCACGACCTTCGGGTCGATCACCGA
>DASPIF010000344.1:0-6839 GCA_035629255.1 Actinomycetota bacterium
CGTGATCCTCGAAGGCGCGCGGACGCCGATCGGCCGGTTCCTCGGCTCGTTCGCGGAGCTTCCGACCGTGGAGCTCGGCGTCCTCGCCGCCCGCGAGGCGATGCGACGCGCCGCGGTCGAACCGACCGACGTGCAGCAGACGATCCTCGGCCACGCGCGACAGGCCGGCAACGGTCCGAACACGGGGCGTCAGGTCAGCGTGAAGGCCGGCGTCCCCGTCGAGGTCAGCGCGTACAACGTGAACATCGCGTGCGGCTCCGGGATGAAGGCGGTCCAGCTGGCGGCGCAGCAGATCATGCTCGGCGACTCGGAGGTCGTGCTCGCCGGCGGCATGGAGAACATGACGCGGGTGCCTTTCGTCCTGGACCGGATGCGGACCGGGTACCGGATGGGCGACCAGACGATCCACGACGCGATGTACCGCGACGGGCTCCTGGATCCACTGTGCGGCCTGATCATGGGCGAGACCGCCGAGAACCTCGTCGACCGGTATGACATCTCACGCGAGGAGCAGGACGGGTTCGCGCTCGAGTCGCAGGAGAAGGCCGCGGCGACGGAGGCGGAACGCTCCGCCGAGATGTTCCCCGTCGAAGCGCCGGATCCGAAGGGTCGCGGCACGATCACCGTCACCAAGGACGAGCACGCGCGGTCCGACACCACGATGGACGCGCTCGCGAAGCTGAAGCCCGTGTTCCGCGACGGTGGCAGCGTCACCCCCGGCAACGCGAGCGGCATCACCGACGGCGCCGCGGCGCTCGTCGTGATGAGCGAGTCCCGCGCGCTCGCCGAGGGCCGCGAGCCGCTCGCCAGGATCATCGGGATGTCGTGGGCCGGCGTCCCCCCGGAGATCATGGGGATCGGACCCGTCCCCGCGACCCAGCAGGTCCTGGAGAAGACGGGTCTCTCGCTCGCCGACATCGACCTGATCGAGATCAACGAGGCCTTCGCCGCGCAGGTGATCGCGTGCGAACGCGAGCTGAAGTTCGACCGCGACCGGTTGAACGTGCGCGGCGGCGGCATCTCGCTCGGGCATCCGATCGGCATGAGCGGCGCGCGACTGCTCCTGACGCTCGGCTACCAGATGCGCGAACGAGGAGCGGCGCTCGGGCTCGCCACGCTGTGCATCTCGGGAGGTCAGGGCTTGGCCGTCGTGCTCGAGCGGGCGTAGGGTCTGCCCGCCCCACCCGCCGAGATCGAGGAGCCGCGATGACCGTTCACGCCGTCGTGCTGATCGGATGCGAGATCGACGAGATCCCCGAGGCCGCCGAGGCGATCGCCGAGATCGACGGCGTGAGCGAGGTCTATTCGGTCGCCGGCGAGTTCGACCTCGTCGCGATCGTCCGGGTCGCGGACCACGAGGCGCTCGCGACGGTGATCCCGAACGGCATCGCCAAGGTCGAGGGCGTCGCGACGACCGAGACGCTGATCGCGTTCCAGGTGTACTCGAAGCACGACCTCGAACGGCTCTTCTCGATCGGGTTCGACGAGCCGTAGCGCTCAGCCGTCGTCGACCGCGGCGTTCGTCACCCCACGGCCCACACGACGAGGGCAACGATCACGACGATCGCGGCCGCGAGGTACACGAGATCGCCCCGCTTGATCCGGCCCGGCTGCATCGCGTTGAACCCCATCGGCTATCCCTCGTCGCTCACGGCGTAGTACGCGCGGAACACCGGTTCGGAGAGCCATCCGATGTGCTGACGGACGGTCGAGGCGTACGTCCGCGCCTCGCTCTCGTCCCGGCACGCGCGCCGCGATGTTTCGTGACCGTGCGGGTCGAGGATCCGGACGAGCCAGCCGTCGCCGTCGCGCTCGACGGCGACGCGGAAGCGGTTCGGGATCGCGTCACCGGTGGTCGCCGTGGACACGCTCCAGACGCTCGAGATCGCGCCGCTGGGCATCCAGCACGGTATCGGCGTGCAGGACGAACTCCGGCTCCAGGTCGGCGATCGTCTCGAGTGCGCCCTCGAGCGTGTTGCCGGCGTTCTCCGCGTTGCGGAGCGCCTCGACGAGGACGATCGCGTAGTCGGTCTGGAACGGCTTGCCGTCCGACGGGCAGACGCCGCCGTTGCGCAGCACCTCCTCGACGAGGAAGTCGCGCCCGCAGCGGCGACACGTCCCTTTGATCTTCACGCGGTCTCCTCCTGCGGGTGCGCAGCGACCAGCGCGACGAGCTGGTCGGCGAGCGCGAACGGGTCGACGGGTTTCACGAACCAGGCGTCGGCGCCCGACCATCGGGCGAGCCATCGATCCTGCTCGCGGTCGAGCAGGATCACGATCGCGCCGGTATACGGATCCACGTCGCCACGGAGCGATCGGGCGAGCGAGAACGCACCCTCGCGCGACGCGAACTCGTCGGCGACGACGGCGGCCGGGCGGCGCCGAAGGGCAACGATCCGTCCGCGCTCGCCGTTGTCCGCCTCGAGGAACTCGAGTGGCTCGCCCAACCGTCGCTCGATGCTGCGGACGGCGAGACGCATCAGGTCGCGGGTGTCGTCACGCGCGGCGACGATCAGGACCTCCATGGCGCGGATAGTACCGAACGCCTCCCTCCCGAACCGACGGAGCCTCGGACGCGCCGCCGTATCATCCGGGGCGTCGTGACGACCGACGTCCTGCCCCGGGAGACCTACCTCGACCACGCGTCGGCGACGCCGCTCGATCCCCGTGCCCGGGAGGCGTTCGTCGAGGCGCTCGACGCGTTCGGCGACCCGCTCCGACTGCACCGCGACGGTCTGGCGGCGCGGCGGCTGCTCGACTCGGCCCGTGAGTCGATCGCGTCGGCGCTCAGCGCCCAACCGGATGAGATCGTCTTCACGAGCGGGGGTACCGAGTCGGTCGCGCTCGCGATCTGGGGCGGCGTTCGGCCGGTGCGCGAGATCGGTCATCGGGTCGTGACGACGACCGTCGAGCATCCCGCGGTCGGCGGGGTCCTCCACACGCTCGAGACCGACGGGTTCGAGTCCGAGCTCGTCGAGGTCGACCGGTACGGCCGCGTGGACCTCGACGCCTTCGCGCGGGCCGTGCGTCCTCGGGGGACGCTGCTCGCCTCCGTCCAGCACGCCAACCACGAGGTCGGGACGATGCATCCCGTGGCGGAGGCGGCATCGCTCGCGCACGAGGGCAAGGTGCTGTTCCATACCGATGCCTGCCAGACCGTCGGTCGCGTCCCCGTCGACGTGCACACCCTCGACGTCGACCTGCTGTCGCTGTCCGCCCACAAGTTCGGCGGCCCGCCCGGGATCGGCGCGCTGTACGTGCGGCGCGGCGTCCCGGTCGCGGCGTATCCGTGCGGCGACGACCGCGAGCGTCGCCGCCGATCGGGGATGGAGAACGTCCCCGGCGTGGCCGCGATGGCCGCCGCTCTCGCCGCCCGCGTCGAGGACATGGCGGACCAGGCGGCGCGCCAGTGGGCGTTGACCGGACGGCTGCGGGACGCGATCGTGGCGACCATCCCCGACGCGCATGTTCACGGGCATCCGGCGCAGCGCGTCCCCCACCTCGTCTGCTTCTCCGTCGCGGAGCTCGACGCCGAGATCCTCAGCATGGCGCTCGACGATCGCGGCTTCCGCGTCGCGGCCGGCTCGAACTGTTCGGGCGCCGCCGGTGATCCCTCCCCGGTGCTCGAGCACATGGGATCGCCGGGGACGACCAGCTTCCGCGTCGGGGTCGGACCGACGACGACCGACGAGGACGCCGACGGGCTCGTGGCGACGCTCGCCGAGCTCGTGCGGGACCTCCGAACGATCGACGCGGCAGCGACCGACGCGATGGCCCGGTTCGGCGACGCCCCCGCGCCGGCGGGCCGCACTGCGCCCCGGGAGGCCCGCTAGGACACGGTCCAGGTGTCGCCCGAGTGCAGGAGCTTCTCGAGGTCCCCGCTCCCGAGACGCTCGGTCGCGGCGTCGAGCTGGGCGAAGATCGCCTCGCCGTAGACGGGCCGTTCGACCTGCCGGAAGACACCGATGCAGGTCGGGTCGTGCGGGCTCCGAGCGAGCTGGGACAGCGCGAACGCGAGCGACGGTCGGCCGTGCACGTCGTGGACGACGATGTCGCTCCGGTCGACGTCGGACACGTCCGTGACGACGAGACGGCCGTTCTCCCCGACCGCCACGCACCGGTTCCCTTCGTCGAACAGGATGGGCTCGCCGTCGTTCAGGCGGATCTGGTTGTGGACGCCCTGCGACTTCTCGCGGACGGCGTCGAACGCGCCGTCGTTGAAGACGTTGCAGTTCTGATAGATCTCGACGAACGCGGTCCCGCGGTGCGTCGCCGCCTGACGGAGGACCTGCGAGAGATGCTGGCGATCGTTGTCGATCGTCCGGGCGACGAACGTCGCCTCCGCTCCGAGCGCGAGCGCGATCGGGTTGAACGGGTGGTCGACCGAGCCGAACGGCGTCGACTTCGTGACCTTGCCCTCTTCCGATGTGGGCGAGTACTGCCCCTTCGTGAGCCCGTAGATCTGGTTGTTGAACAGCAGGATCTTGAGGTTCACGTTCCTGCGCAGCGCGTGGATCAGGTGGTTCCCGCCGATCGAGAGCCCGTCGCCGTCGCCCGTGACGACCCACACGCTCAGCTCGGGGTTCGCGGTCGCGATGCCGGTCGCGATCGCCGGCGCTCGCCCGTGGATCCCGTGCACGCCGTACGTGTCCATGTAGTACGTGAACCGACCCGAGCACCCGATCCCCGAGACGAACACCGTGTTGTCGGGCTCGATCCCGAGCTCGGGCATGAACGACTGGACGGTGGACAAGATCGCGTAGTCCCCGCAACCGGGGCACCAGCGGACCTCCTGGTCACTGGTGAAGTCCTTCTTGGTCAGCGTCGCGACGTCGCCGCCGCCGTTGCCCTGGTCCGTCACCACTGCATCACCCTCACTCGTCGCCCAGTCGCAGGATCTCGTTCTCGAGCTCTTCGGCGAAGATCGGCTGGCCCTGCACCTTCGAGTACGCCCGCACGTCGACGAGGTACCTCGCGCGGAGCAGCATCGACAGCTGGCCGAGGTTCAGCTCGGGCACGAGGACGCGCCGGTAGCGCGTCACGATCTCCTCCGTGTTCGCGGGGAACGGATTCAGGTGCATCAAATGCGCGGTGGCCACCTTGCGGCCGGCGTCGCGCACGCGGCGAGCGGCGGCGCGGATCGTCCCGTACGTCGACCCCCACCCGATCACGAGCACGTCCGCGTCGCCGTCGGGGTCGTCGACCTCGATCGGCGGGATGTCGTCCGCGATGCGCGCGACCTTGTCCGCGCGCAGGTGCGTCATCCGCTCGTGGTTCACCGGGTCGTAGCTGATGTCCCCCGTGCCGTCCTCGCGCTCGAGGCCGCCGACGCGGTGGCGCAGCCCCGGTGTCCCCGGGATCGCCCACGGGCGAACGAGCTTCTCGTCGCGCAGGTACGGGAGGAACTCCTGACCCGCGTTCGGGCCGGTCGCGAAATTCGGATCGATCCTCGGCAGCGAGTCGACCTCCGGGACCATCCACGGCTCGGAAGAGTTCCCGAGGAACGTGTCGGAGAGCAAGATCACGGGCGTGCGGTACGCGACCGCGATCCGCGCGGCCTCGACGGCGGCGTCGAAACAATGGCTCGGCGACCTGGCCGCGACGACCGGCATCGGCGACTCGCCGTGCCGGCCGAACAGCGAGAGCAGCAGGTCTCCCTGCTCGGTCTTCGTCGGCATCCCGGTCGAGGGACCGGCGCGCTGCACGTCGACGATCACCATCGGCAGCTCGAGGATCACGGCGAGGCCGAGGGTCTCCGCTTTCAGGTCCATGCCGGGACCGCTCGTGCCGGTCACCGCGAGATCGCCGGCGAAGGCCGCCCCGACGGCGACGTTCGCGGCCGCGATCTCGTCCTCGGCCTGCAGCGTGATCACGCCGAAGTTCTTGTGGCGCGAGAGCTCGTGCAGGAGCTCGGACGCGGGTGTGATCGGGTAGCTCGCGTAGAAGAGCCGCAGACCGCTTCGATCCGACGCGGCGATCAAGCCCCACGCGAGCGCCGTCGCGCCGGAGACGTTGCGATACGTCCCGGGTTCGGCCGGCGCGGGCTTGACGACGTACGACGTGGCGAAGAGCTCGGTCGTCTCGCCGAAGTTGTAGCCCGCCTTGAACGCGGCGACGTTCGCGTCGTAGACCTGCGGCTTGTCGCCGAACTTCTTGTGGAGCCAGTTGAGCGTCACGTCGACGGGCCGCCCGAACATCCACGAGACGAGCCCGAGGGCGAACATGTTCTTCGCCCGTGCGGCGTCCTTGCGGGAGAGGCCGAACTCCTTGACCGCCTCGACGGTCATCCCGGTCAGGTCGACCGGTTGGACCTGGAACTCCGCGAGCTCGCTGCCCGGCTCATCGAGGGAGTCGAGAGGGTTGACGGCGTACCCGGCCTTGTCGAGGTTGCGCTTGGTGAAGTCGTGGATGTCCACGATGATCGTCGCGCCCTTGGGGAGGTCACCGACGTTCGCCTTCAGGGCCGCCGGGTTCATCGCCACCAAGACATCCGGACGGTCGCCCGCGGTCAGGATGTCGTGGTCGGCGAAGTGCACCTAGAACGACGAGACACCCGGCAGGGTCCCCTGAGGGGCGCGGATCTCGGCAGGGAAGTTCGGCAGCGTCGACAGGTCGTTGCCGAAGGACGCGGTCTCCTGCGTGAAGCGGTCACCGGTGAGCTGCATCCCGTCACCGGAGTCACCGGCGAACCGGATGATCACCCGGTCCAGCTGCTTGACCTGTTTGGTCTGACTCACTTTCGGTCCACTTTCGTCGTACACGGCGGCTGAGGTTCGGAGGTGGTCGTGGCCGGCGAACGGGCCGCCCTCGCCGATTCTAGAACGTGTTCCAGTTCCGCG
>DASPIF010000345.1:0-4641 GCA_035629255.1 Actinomycetota bacterium
CCGGGTGACATCCTCGACCGAGATCGGCTTCGGCAGCCGCGAGGGCAGCTTGGGGCGTACGACGCCCGCCGTCGCGTCGCGGGCGATGTCGCCCTCTCGCAGGAGGAACCGGTGGAACGCCCGGATCGACGAGAGCGCACGAACGACCGACGTCGCGCGGTACGGCTTCCCGTCGTGATGCCGCGCGGACGAGATCGCGGCGACGTGTGCCGTCACGTCCGCGTCGTCGACGTCGGCCGCGTCGCGGATCGCCCGCTCGAGCAGGAACGTGACGTAGCGAGTGAGATCGCGTCGGTACGCCGCGATCGTATGCGCAGACAACCCGCGCTCGACCGACAGGTGGTCGAGGAAGCGTTCGACCTGTACCTCGATCGTCGCCCGTGCGTCGGTGAGGCGCGACCCGCGCGCTCGCATCGTGGGACCCGTCAGGCGAGGCCGACGTCGCCCAGCGACGCGGCCGGGAGCCCGTGCGCCTCGGCCACGCCGCCGTTGGTGAGGGCGCCGTCGTAGACGTTGACCCCGAGCGCCAGCGCGGGGTCGTCACGGACCGCGTCCGCGAGCCCCTTCCCCGCGATGTCGAGCGCGTACGGGATCGTGACGTTCGTGAGGGCGTAGGTGGAGGTCCTCGGCACGGCGCCCGGCATGTTGCCCACGCAGTAGTGCACGACGTCGTGGAGGACGTAGGTCGGGTCCGAGTGCGTGGTGACATGCGCGGTCTCGACGCAGCCGCCCTGGTCGATCGAGATGTCCACGATCACCGAACCGGCACGCATCGTCTCGACCATCCGCTCCGTGACGAGATGCGGTGCTTTCGCGCCGGGGATGAGGACCGCGCCGATCACGAGATCGGCGTCGGCGACGGCCTCCTCGATCGCGAGTCCGCTGCTCATCACCGTCTGGATCCGCCCGCGCTGGATCTGATCCACGTAGCGGAGCCGGTCGACGTTCTTGTCGAGGACGACGATCTCGGCCTCCATCCCGGCGGCGATCCACGCCGCGTTCAGCCCCGCCATCCCGGCCCCGAGCACCACGACCCGTGCCGGCGCGACGCCGGCGGCGCCCCCCATCAGCACGCCGCGACCCTCGTAGGGGCGCATCAAGTAGTACGCACCGACCTGCGGCGCGATCCGGCCGGCGATCTCGCTCATCGGCGCGAGGAGGGGAAGCCGGCCGTCCTCGAGCTCGACGGTCTCGTACGCCACCGAGGCGACCCTGCGCTCGATGAGGAACTCCGTGAGCGCCTTGTCCGCGGCGAGATGCAGGTAGGTGAACAGCACCTGTCCCTCACGGAAGCGCGCGTACTCCTGCGGCTGCGGCTCCTTGACCTTCAGGATCATGTCGGCGGCTTCGAACACGGCGTCCGCCGACCCCAGCACCGTGGCACCCGCCGCGGAGAACCGATCGTCGGCCAAGGCCGATCCGACGCCGGCGGAGGTCTCGATCACGACGTCGTGTCCGGCGCGGGTGAGCTCGCGCACACCCTCGGGCGTCACCGCGACGCGGTACTCGCTGTCCTTGACCTCTTTCGGGACCCCGACGATCACGCGGCCTCCCTCGGTCGCGGCCGAGCACCCATGGGCTCGATCCGCGCGAAGCCTATCGCTCGCCGAGGACGCCGCGAGCGTCGGCGAGCAGCAACGCGAGCGCCGTCTTCGCGTCGCGGATGCGGCCGGCCTTCGCGGCCATCACCATCTCGCGGAACGGCTTGCGGAGCAACGTGATGCCGTCTTCCGCCTCCTGATGAGGCTCGTCCTCGACGAGCGACCAGAACAGGTGCACGTACTCGTCGGAGAACCCCGCCGAGGTGTAGACGCCGCCGAGGAACTCGATCGAGCGATGACGGAACCCGGTCTCCTCTTCGAGCTCGCGCGCGGCAGCGGTCAGCGCGTCCTCACCCTCGACGTCGAGGACCCCCGCCGGCACCTCGACGAGATCGTCGCGGATCGCCTGGCGGAACTGTCGGATCAGCAGGACGTCGCCGTCCGAGGTCACCGGCAGGACCGCCGCGGCACCGGGATGCTTCGCGATGTCGTACGTCGTGTCGGAGCCCGGCCATCGTTCGCGCGCGACGTCGAACAGCGTCCCTCGATAGGCGACCTCGGAGGAGACCGGCCCGCGGTCGCCCATCCGATCAGCCGGGGATGACGACCTGGCGCTCCGGCGCCGACAGGACCTCGCGGTCGGCGCGCCGACGCACGGCGCCGATGAAGTCGCGGAACAACGGGTGCGGCCGCGTCGGCCGGGACTTCAGCTCGGGATGGAACTGGCCCGCCATGAAGAAGGGATGCCCCTCGAGCTCGACGATCTCGACGAGCCGCCCGTCCGGGGACATGCCGGAGAACACGAGCCCCTTGCCCGACAGAGCCTCGTGGTACGCCGGGTTGACCTCGTAGCGATGGCGGTGCCGTTCGTACACGACCGCGTCGCCGTAGACGTCGGCGGCGTGGGTGCCCGGGACCACGTGACACGGTTGCGCGCCGAGACGCATCGATCCGCCGAGGTCGGTCACGTTCTTCTGCTCGGGGAGCAGGTCGATCACCGGGTGCGGCGTCGCCGGGTCGAACTCGCTCGAGTTCGCGTCCTCGAGCCCGCACACGTTGCGAGCGAACTCGATCACGGCGCACTGCAACCCCAGGCACAGGCCGAGGTACGGGACCCCCTCCTCGCGCGCGTAGCGGACCGCATCCAGCTTGCCCTCGACGCCGCGCCACCCGAAGCCGCCGGGGACGACGATCCCGTCGACGTGGGCGAGCACGGTCGCCGCGTCGGCGCCCTCGAGGTCGTCCGAGGAGATCCACTCGATCCCGACGTCGACGCCGTGATGGAAGCCGCCGTGCTTGAGCGCCTCGATCACGCTCAGGTACGCGTCGCGGAGATTGACGTACTTGCCGACGACCGCGACGCGGACGGGGGCGGCGGCCGCGTCGATCCGCTCGACGAGCGCGTTCCACTCCGCGAGATCCGGTGCAGCGTCGATGCGCAGGTGGTCGGCGAGCACCACGTCGAGCCCCTCGCGGTGCAGGACGAGCGGGACGCGGTAGATCGAGTCCACATCGGGACACGCGATCACGCCGGAGATCGGCACGTCGCAGAGCAGGCTGACCTTCTCCTTCAGGTGCCGTCCGATCACCCGGTCCGAGCGACAGACGATCGCATCGGGCTGCAGACCGATCGACCGCAGCTCTTTCACCGAGTGCTGGGTCGGCTTGGTCTTGAGCTCTCCGCTCGGGCCGATGAACGGCATCAGGCTCACGTGGACGAACGCGCATCGATCGCGCCCGACCTCGTTGCGGAGCTGACGGATCGCCTCGAGGAACGGGAGCGACTCGATGTCGCCGACGGTGCCCCCGATCTCGACGATCACCAGATCCGCGTTCTCCGCGACCGCGTGGCCGCGCACGCGTTCCTTGATCTCGTCGGTGATGTGCGGGATGACCTGGACGGTCTTGCCGAGGTAGTCGCCTCGCCGCTCCTTCGAGATGACGGCGCTGTAGACCGCCCCGGTCGTGATGTTCGAACCGCGGTGCAGGTTCTCGTCGGTGAACCGTTCGTAGTGCCCGAGGTCGAGGTCCGTCTCCGCTCCGTCGTCCAGCACGAACACCTCGCCGTGCTCGAACGGGTTCATCGTGCCGGGGTCGACGTTGACGTAGGGGTCGAGCTTCTGGAGGGCGACCCGGAGCCCGCGGGAGCGGAAGAGTCGGCCGAGGGAGGCGGTGGTGATCCCCTTGCCGAGGCCCGAGGCCACGCCGCCGGTCACGAAGATGTACTTCGGTTCTTTCAGCACCTCGGGACGGGACTGTAACAGAGCCTCGCGACACGATCCGCATGGCGCGACGGGAACGTCGTCACGGTGACGGCTCTTCGCGCGTGCGGCCGAGCGCGTCGAGCCATCGCAGCGGCGGCGACGCATCGATCACCCTCGAGAAGGTGACCGTCTCGGCCACGAGGTTCAGCCCGACGAGACCGATCGCGACGACGGCCTCGACGACGCCGTCGACCGCCCGCACGACCATGATCCCACCTGCGAACCCGAGCACGTTCGCGCCGGCGTCGCCGAGCATCGCGCGCTCGCGCAGGTCGAGGGGCAGGATCACGGTGGCGGCGACCGCGACGCCCACCAGCACCGGCGCCGAGGACGGGACCCCGGCGGCGGCGAAGACGATCACCGGGACCACGAACGCCTTGAGCGCCCGACCCGGACGCACGTCGAGACCGTTGGCGACGTTCGCGCTCGCCGCGAGGACGACGACCGCGGCGACCTGCTCCCCCACCGGTCCCGACGGTCCGGACGCGACGACGGCGACGGCGACGCCGACGACCACGACGAGCTTGGCGATCCCGGTCGTCGGGCGACCGCGCGCCAGCTCTCGCAGGTGCCCTCGGAGGCCGCGCGCGCGGGACCCGACGAGATCGTCCACCAACCCCGCAGCGAACACCGCGGCGAGGGCCGCGAGCGTGATCAGACCGTCCTGCATCGGCGCCTGCTCGAGCGAGGCGACGACGCCGCCGACGGCGGCCCCCGCGATCAGCACGAAGCCGAGCGTCCTCGGCACCGCGACGCCGCGATGGTTCGGGACGCGCAGACGCTCGCGCCACGTTGCCGTCATCGGAACCGGCGGAGCCGCGCCGTCACGGCGCGCG
>DASPIF010000346.1:0-2161 GCA_035629255.1 Actinomycetota bacterium
GTCGAGGTCCAGGACATCGACGACCGCGGCAAGATCTCGCTGAAGCCGGTGGGCGAGGAGTGGGCGATCCCCGAGGGCATGGAGGCCCAGGAGGACCGTCCGCCGCGCCGCGACCGCGGCGACCGAGGCGACCGTGGTGATCGCGGTGACCGCCGGGGCGGCCGCGACCGGGAACGGCGTCCGAGGGACCGCGATCGCGACCGGGGTCCGCGTCCGAACGGTGACGGAGGCGCTCCGTCGGACGCGACGGGCGAGGTGCGCACGAACACCGCCGTCTCGGATCAGCCGCCGTCGGGCGAGTAACCCGCATGGCGATCACGCGGACCGAGCACGCGTCGGGCCTGCGCGTCATCACCGAGCGCATGCCCGGCGTGCGCTCGGTGGCGCTCGGGTTCTGGGCGCTCGCCGGCTCGCGCGACGAGCCGCCGCCGATCAGTGGCTCGAGCCACTTCCTCGAGCACCTGCTGTTCAAGGGCACGAAGACGCGGACCGCGAAGGACATCGCCGAGGCGTTCGACGCGGTCGGCGGCGACGTCAACGCGTTCACGTCCAAGGAGTACACGTGCTTCTACAGCCGCGTGCTCGACCGCGATCTGCCCCTCGCCGTCGACCACCTGACCGACATGCTCCAGCGGTCGGTGATCCGTCAACCGGACTTCGAGTCCGAGAAGCAGGTGATCCTCGAGGAGATCAACGTCCACGAGGACACACCCGACGACGTGGTCCACGACCTTTTCACCGAGACGCTGTGGCCGGATCACCCGCTCGGCCGTCCGATCCTCGGGACGAAGGCGAGCATCGAGGCCGCGAGCCGCGATCAGGTCCGGCGGTTCTGGAAGAAGCACTACACGCCCGGCAACCTCATCGTGGTCGCGGCGGGCAACGTCCGACACGAGACCCTGCTCGAGCTCCTCGGCCAGGGGATGGACATCGGGCCGATCCGCGACGAGGGCACGGGGAGCGTCCTCGGACGCATCCGCACGACGGTCGGGTCGGCCCCCGGCGCCTCGGGGTCCTCCGTGACGAAGAAGCGCGACACCGAGCAGGCACACATCTGCATCGGCACGAACGGGCTCCCCCGGAACGACCCGGACCGCTTCGCGTTCGGCGTCGCCAACGCGGCGCTCGGCGGTGGGATGTCCTCTCGCCTGTTCCAGGAGATCCGCGAGAAGCGCGGCCTCGCCTACAGCGCGTACAGCTACCACTCGCAGTATGCGGACGCCGGGTTGTTCTGCGCCTACTCGGGGACGACTCCGACGAAGGCGAAGGAGGTCGTGTCGATCATCCGGGGCCAGCTCGAGGAGGTCGGCGAGAAGGGACTCGCGCCCGACGAGTTCGACCGCGCCAAGGGACACATGAAGGGTTCGCTCGTCCTGTCGCTCGAGGATCCCGGCGGGCGGATGTCTCGCCTCGGCAAGTCCGAGATCGGGCACGGCGAGATTCTGAGCGTGAACGCGCTGCTCGCCCGGATCGAGGCCGTCACGCCGGAGGACGTCCGGGACGTCGCGGGCCGCGTCTTGGCCCAGCCGATGACCACGACCGTGCTCGGCCCATTCTCGAAGGACGTCGCGCGATGAGGCGCGCTCCGGCGCGATGATCCGCGTCGGCGTGATCGGCGCCGCCGGTCGGATGGGTCGCGTGGTGTGCCGCGCCGTGGCGTCGGCCGAGGAACTCGAGCTCGTCGCGGCGATCGACCGTTCGCACGTCCGCGAACGTGTCGACGAGCTGACGGGCGCGCCCTCGGGCGAGCTGACCGTCGAGGCCCGTCTCGAGGCGCTCGCCGACGCCGGTGCCGACGTCGCGATCGAGTTCACCCACCCCGAGACCGTGATCCGCAACCTGACGTGGTGCATCGATCACGGCGTCCACGCCGTGGTCGGCACGACGGGGATCGCGCCGGACGACCTCGAGACGATCCGCACCGCCGTGGCCCGTGACGACCGTCCGAACGCCGTCGTCGCGTCGAACTTCGCGCTCGGTGCGGTCCTGATGATGAGGTTCGCCGCCGAGGCCGCGCGGCACTTCGCCGCCGCCGAGGTGATCGAGCTCCATCACGACGACAAGGTGGACGCGCCGTCGGGGACGTCCCTCTCGACGGTCCGGGCCATCCACGCGGCCCGACGCGGCGCGTGGCGCGGTCCGACCGCGGAGTCGCTCGACG
>DASPIF010000347.1:0-5373 GCA_035629255.1 Actinomycetota bacterium
GGTACTCACGCAGCGCGGCGAGGTATCGCTCGAGCGCGGGGTAGAGGGCGTCGCGCGTCACGCCGGCGATGCGCTCGCGCGCGGCCGCGTCCTCGCCCGCCGGCATCACGGACGGCGCATCCTCGGGAGGCGTCGCGAGCAGCCGCTCGACCTGGGCGACCGCGCGCTCGACCACGATCCGGGGCGCCGTGACGCCTGCCGCGACGCCGTCGCGCATGATCTCGAGCACGGCGTCGTAGTACGCGCCGCTGCCGTCGAGCCGCGCGACGTAGCGGTCGAGCCGCTCGGGCGAGTCCACCCGCTGCATCGAGGCGAGCTCGCCGACCAGACCGCCGGGTCCCCACAGGTGGCTCACGGCCCACAGGCGGTCGAGCCGGTGCTCGAGGCTCGCGAGCTCGCGTGCGGCGATCGCCTCGAGCATGTCGAGCGTCGTGCGCAGCCCCTCGTCGTCGAGATCGCGGTCGATCAGCGTCAGCTCGTCGAGCGCGGCGCGGTGGTACGTCTCGCGCGCGGCGCGGCCTCCCTCGCTCACGTCGGGCAGACGATCGTCGAAGCGCTCGTCGCCGATCATCGTGCCGAGGAACGGCTCGAGCTCGAGCAGCCCCTCCCAGTAGCGGTCGGCGAGCTCGCGGGCGGCGGCGTGGGCGTCGGTCATCAGGGGTGCCTTTCGAGGGTCGTCCGGTCGACCGACCAGCCTACGCGGCGCCCGCCCACGCGAAGTGACGGCGGGCCACGTCGGCCTTGCGCTCGGCGTCCACGAAGCTGGCGTCGATCGCGTTCCGCGTGACCCGCCGCAGGTCGTCGTCGGTGAACCCGAGCTCGCGGACGCAGACCTCGAGCTCCTCCGAGAGGTCGACGGCGAACAGGCCCGGGTTGTCCGTGTTGATCGTCACGGGGACGTCCTCGTCGAGGAGACGTCGCGCGGGGTGCTCGCGGAGCTTGCGGACGGCGTTGGTCCGATGGTTCGACGTCGGACACATCTCGAGCGTGACGCGCCGCTCGCGCGCGAGCGCGATCACCTCGGGGTGGCCTGCGACGCCCACGCCGTGGCCGAGCCGCTGGGTCCCGAGCGCCTCGATCGCCTCACGCGGGAACGCAGGCCCGGTGGACTCGCCGTAGTGCGTCGTGAGCCCGAGCCCCGCGTCGCGGGTGCGCGCGACGACGTCCACGTACATCGACGGCGGGAACGGGCGCTCGTCGCCGGCGAGGTCGAACGCGACGAGGTCGTCCGCGTGCCGGCGGGCGAACTCCGCCGTTCGCTCGGCGCTCTCGAGCCCGTAGTTCCGCGACGCGATCGCGATCAGCCCGACGACGACATCATGCTCGGCCGACGCGCGCTCGACGCCGCGCGCGATCGCGGCGAACGCCTCGTCCCAGTCGAGCCCGTGGGCCTCGCACAGGAAGTGCGGCGAGAACCGGAGCTCCGCGAGCCGTACCTCGTCGCGCGCGAGGTCGTCGACGGCCTCGGCCGCGATCCGTTCGCACGCCTCGGGCGTGGTGAACGCGCGCTGCGCGATGTCGAACCTCGCGAGCACCGCCTCGAGGCTGTCCATCGGCTGGAGGACCTGCGCGCGCGGCGCGAGCTCGTCCGGCGTCCCCTCGGGCAGCGGCTCGCCAGCTTCGCGCATCAGGTCGAGGACCGTCTCGAGCCGGATCGCGCCCTCGAGGTGGCGATGCAGGTCGACCTTCGGCGTCGTGCGCAGGTCCATGGGGCGTACGGATACCATGCGCCCGGATCGCGCGCGCCGGACGGGAGGCCCACCGCATGCTGCTCGAGGGGAAGAAGCTGCTCGTGACCGGCGTGCTGACGCGCGAATCGATCGCCTACGCGACGGCGCAGTCGCTCCAGGAACAGGGCGCCGAGATCGTCCTCACGTCGTTCGGCCGCGCCATGGGTCTGACCGAGAAGTCGGCCAAGCGGCTGCCGCAGCCCGTCGACGTCCTCGAGATGGACGCGAACGACCCCGCGCAGATCGAGGCGGTGGCCACCGAGCTCGGCTCGCGGTGGGGGCGCGTCGACGGGTTCCTTCACGCGATCGCGTTCGCGCCGCAGGACGCGCTCGGCGGCAACTTCCTCCACACCCCGTGGGAGAGCGTCGGCACCGCGATCCAAACGAGCGCGTACTCGCTGAAGGCGATCGCGGTCGGCCTGCTCCCGCACATGAAGGAGCACGGCGGGGCGATCGTCTCGCTCGACTTCGACGCGCGGTTCGCGTGGCCCATCTACGACTGGATGGGCGTCGCGAAGGCGTCGCTCGAGGCCGTGACGCGGTACCTCGCGCGGGACCTCGGGCCGGACGGGATCCGCGTCAACACCGTCTCGGCGGGGCCGCTTCGGACGATCGCGGGCAAGGGCATCCCGGGGTTCCAGGTGCTCGCGGACGGCTGGCACGCGCGCGCGCCGCTCGGGTGGGACACCGGCGACGCGAGCCCCGTCGCCGACGCGATCGCGTTCCTGCTCTCGGACCTCGCGCGGGGCATCACCGGCGAGATGGTCCACGTCGACGGTGGGTACCACGCGATGGGCAGCGCGCCGGTCGAGACCGGCGAAGCGGACGCGGCGGGCGTGTAGCGCGGACGGGCGTCGCTACGCGGCGCCGAGATCCGACGACGTCAGCTGGTTCCCGTACGGTCCGCGGCCCGCGACGTTCCACGCGCCGCATCGCGCGGCGATCGCGAGCGCCTCCTCCACATCCATCCCCGCGCCGAGCGCGTACGTGAGTCCCGCGGCGAACGAGTCACCCGCGCCGTAGGTGTCGACGACCGAGCCCGGCGGCTCGACGGGATCGTAGGTCCCCGAGCGCCCGTCGGCCGTCTCGTACCAGCCGCCTGCCGTGCTGTTCGTCCGGACGACGAGCGGCGGCGGGGACGCCAGGACGCCCGGCTCGTAGCGCTCGCCGGGGTCGCGCGCGCTGCCGACGATCGCGTCGACGGCGACGCCGGCCTCGCCGACACGCGTGAGGGCTCGGCTCGTCGCGACGAGGACGCGAGCGCGCCGGGCCGCGCGGATCGCGTCGACGTCTCCGGCCGTGACGTACACCGCGTCCACCTCGTCGAGCTCGTCCCACGGGAGCCGGTCCTCCCCCCGAGGCTCGAGCCGGTCGCCGAGCGTGATGATCGTCCGCTCGCCGTTCGCGTCGACGAGCGTGACGGCGCGCCTGGAGGGGTCGCCGCGGACGGCGGCGCGGATCCGCACGCCCAGCCCGGAGAGATCGCGCTCGGTCCACAGCCGGCGCTCGTCCCGGCCGAGCGCGGTGAAGAAGGTGCACGAGCCGGCGAGCCGAGCGAGCTGCACGGCCGAGACCGCGCCGCCGCCCCCCGCGGCCTCCCAGGCGCCGGTCGCGTGCGCGATCCCGCCCGCGGGAGGGACCGCGTCGACGTACCCGAACTCGATCCACTCGGTGTGGCCCACGACGGCGGTTCGCATCGCGAGCAGTGTGGCATCCTCGATCGATGCAGGCGGAGCGTCGTCTCACGTCGTTCAGCCACGGCGCCGGGTGCGGGTGCAAGCTCGGACCGAGCGATCTCACCCAGGTCCTCGGCACGCTCTCGATGCCCGAGCTGACCGACGAGGTGCTCGTCGGCGCCGAGACCGGCGACGACGCCGCGGTCGTCCGTCTCCCCGACGGCCACGCGCTGATCGCCACGCTGGACTTCTTCACGCCGATCGTCGACGACCCGTACCAGTGGGGGCGGATCGCCGCGACCAACGCGCTCTCCGACGTGTACGCGATGGGCGGCTCGCCGTTCCTGGCGCTCAACATCGTGAGCTGGCCGGTCGACGACCTGCCGCTGGAGATGCTCGGTCAGGTCCTGCAGGGCGGGATCGACGTCGCCTCCAAGGCCGGCGCGGCCGTCCTCGGCGGACACTCGATCACGGACCCCGAGCCGAAGTACGGCATGGTGGCGCTCGGGCTCGTCGATGTCGATCGCGTCGTGCGTAACTCGACGGCCCGCGTCGGCGCGCGGTTGTTCCTGACGAAGCCGCTCGGGCTCGGCATCGTCTCGACCGCGGTCAAGCGGGGGCTCGCCGACGCGTCGCTCGTCGCGCGCGCCGTGGACCTGATGACGACGCTCAACGACGACGCCTCGCTCGCGATGCGCGAGGCGCGTGTCGACGCGGCCACCGACGTGACCGGGTTCGGCCTCCTCGGCCACCTCCACCGGATGCTGCTCGCGAGCGGCGTCGCGGCGACGCTCGACGCGGGCGCGATCCCGGTGCTGGACGGCGCGCTCGAGCTCGCCGAGCGCGACGTCGTCCCCGGCGGCTCGAAGCGCAACCACGCGTACGTCTCTCCGCACGTGGACTGGGCCGACCTGACGTCGCCCGAGCAGCACGTGCTCGCCGACGCGCAGACGAGCGGGGGGCTGCTGATCGCCGCCAGCGACGGGGATGCGCTCGAGCGCCAGCTCGATCGTCGCGCGGTGGCGTTCGCCGAGGTCGGCCGGATCGAGACGGGGGACGCGGGCAGGATCGCCGTCCGCGGCCGGCTCGCGCGCGCCTGAAGCCTGGCTCGGGGAATAGAGGGCGGCTGGTACGGTTGTTGCATCTGCGAATGGAGCTGTCCCGCACGTACTTCGACGAGATGGTGGAGCACGGCCTCGCCGGCTTCCCGAACGAGGCGTGCGGGCTGCTCGCGGGCAAGGAAGGCCAGCCGGTGCGGTTCTTCCCGATGATCAACAAGGACGCGAGCCCCGTGACCTATCGGCTCGATCCGGCCGAGCACCTCGAGGTCGAGCAGGAGATGGATCGCGAGGGTTGGGAGCTGCTCGCGATCTTCCACACGCACACGCACTCGGGCGCGTACCTGTCGGACACCGACCTCGAGCGCGCGCCGACCTGGTACTACCCGGACGCCCGCTACCTCGTCATGTCGCTCGAGGACCGGGCGAACCCGTTCATGAAGGCGTTCCGCGTGCAGGATGGCGCCGCCGTCGAAGAGGAACTGGTGATCGCATGAGCTTCACGGAGGAACAGGTCCGCCGCTACGCGCGCCACATCATCCTTCCGGGCATCGGCGGGGACGGGCAGCGCAAGCTCCTCGACGCGAAGGTCCTCGTGATCGGCGCGGGTGGGCTCGGGTCGCCGATCGCGATGTACCTCGCGGCCGCGGGCGTCGGCACGATCGGCGTCCTCGACTTCGACAAGGTGGACGAGTCGAACCTGCAGCGCCAGGTGATCCACGCGACCGCGGACGTCGGCCGCCCGAAGGTCGCGAGCGCCGCCGATCGGATGCGCGCGATCAACCCGACGATCGAGGTGATCGAGCACGACACGATCCTCACCTCGGCGAACGCGTTCGAGATCATCGAGCCCTACGACGTCGTGATCGACGGCACCGACAACTTCCCCGTGCGCTACCTCGTGAACGA
>DASPIF010000348.1:0-3875 GCA_035629255.1 Actinomycetota bacterium
GCGACGCCCAGTGGAACCCCGACCCCGCGGTGGCGGCGGCCGACATCCGGTTCCTGATCCAGTCGGACGTCGACTTCATCATCGGCTACCCGGACCAGGGCACGAACATCGCCGACGCGATCCTCGAGGCCGACGCGGCCGGGATCCCGTACATCCCATACTCGGCGGGTTGGGTCGGACTGCCCGAGCAGGAGGGCGCGCTGATCCCCGGTGAGGACTACACGAGCATCGTCGGCGAGGACCTCTGCGCGCTCGGCGAGAGCTTCGCGCAGGTCCTGAACGAGAACATCGACACCGGGACGATCGGCGTCATGGGCGGCACGCCGGGCAACGCGCTGTCGCTCGGGTGGCAGCAGTGCCTCGAGCCCGCGCTCGAGGACGGGATCGAGCTCGTCGGACCGCCGGCGGACACGTACTGGGTGAACGACAACGCGCTCCAGACGGTCCTCGGCTGGTTGACGACCGACCCCGACATCAAGGGCTACGCGTACGAGTACGCCGACGGCATGTTCACCGCACTCGACGCGTACGACGAGCTCGGGGTCCCGCTGGAAGACGTCACGATCGCGGTCCGGACCGACGAGCAGACGCTGTTCTGCGACTGGGCCGAGCGCGACAACCCCGGCTACAAGATCTACTTCTCGGCCGGCGGCAACTTCCAGTCCCGCGTCGCGGTGACCGCGGCGATGATGCACCTGCAGGGGGCGGAGATCCCGCCGGAGATCGTGGTGCCGCACGTGATGCGTGAGGTCACGGCGGACGACTGCAACCCCGATCGGGTGACGCCGACGGTGTCGAACACCTCGCTCGTGCCGGACGCGGTGCTCGCCCAGATGTACGCGAACGGATGACGCAACACGATCACGGAGGAGGGTCGGCGACCCCGGAGGTCGTCCTGGAGCTGCGCGGGATCTCCCGCCAGTTCGGGGCGGTCCGGGCGCTGACCGACGTCAGCTTCGACTGTCGCGCCGGCGAGGTGCACGCCATCGTCGGCGAGAACGGTTCGGGCAAGTCGACCCTCCTCGGGATCGCGAGCGGCTTCGTCGACCCCGACGTCGGCGAGGTCCGGATCGGGGGCACGCGCCTCAGGCGCGACTCCCCCGCCGAAGCCCGCAAGCTCGGCCTCGCGATGGCGTACCAGGACACGTCGCTGATCCTGGCGCAGCCGGTCAAGAACAACCTGTACCTGGCGACGCCGCCGGACAAGCGCCCACCGTTCTGGCGACGCAAACGGTGGGCGCGGCGGCAGCTCGCCGAGTTCGACCTCGACATCGAGCTGTTCCCGGACGCGCCGGCGGGCATGCTGACGCTCGCGGACCGGCAGCTGTTCGAGGTCGCGAAGGCGCTCGTCACGGATCCGCTCGTCTTCCTGCTCGACGAGCCGACGACGGCCCTCGGGCCGCACGAGGTCGAGGCGCTGCACCGCACGCTCGCGGCGTGTCGCGCGCGCGGGGTCGGCGTCGTCTACGTCAGCCACCGGCTCCCCGAGGTCCTCGAGATCGCCGACCGCGTCACGGTGCTCCGCGACGGGCGCGCGCAGGGCACGTTCGACGCGAAGGCCGTCAGCGAGCACGAGCTCGTCGACCTGATCGTCGGCCGGGCGTTCGAGGCCGCGTTCCCCCCGCCGGCCCCGGCCGACGACGAACGACGCGAGGTGCTCGTCGTCGACGGCCTCCAGGGCCAGTCGTTCGGTCCGGTCACGTTCACCCTCACGAGCGGCGAGATCGTCGGGATCGCCGGCGCCGAGGGCAACGGACAGCCGCAGCTGTTCGACTGTCTGGCCGGGCGGCAGCCGCCGCGCGCGGGCCGCGTCGCGGTCGACGGCAAGGACCTGATGCTGATCTCGACGCACGAGGCGGTGCGCTCGGGGATCCTGCTGCTGCCGGGCGACCGCCGGCAGGAGGCGCTGATGCCGGTACTCGGCGTCCGCGTGAACTCGACGATCCAGTCGTTGCGTCGGTTCGGCACGCTCGGGTTCCTGCGCCGGCGTCGGGAGCGACGCAAGGTCGAGGAGCTGATCCGCCGGCTCGAGATCCGGACGCCCTCGATCGAGCAGCCCGTCGGCTTCCTCTCCGGGGGGAACCAACAGAAGGTGGCGGTGTCGCGGACGTTCCTGCGCGAGCCGTCGGTGATCCTCGCCTACGAGCCGACGCAGGGCGTCGACGTCGGCTCGCGGTTCGACATCTACGAGGCGCTCCGCGCGCGGACCGACGCGGGGAGCGCGATGCTCGTGAAGTCGAGCGACCCGATCGAGCTCGCGGGGCTCTGCGACCGCGTCCTCGTGATGTCGCGCGGCCAGATCGTCGAGGAGATCCCGGGCGACGAGCTGGACGAGCTCCGCATCGTCGAGGCGATCGTGCGCGGCCCGGGGATGTCGCGCGCGGGACGCTCCCCGCTCGGCGCCGCCGTGCCGAAGGCACCGACGAAGGCACCGACCTCGGGGGCCGCGTGAGCCGGGTCGACACCGCGCGGATCGCCGTCCGCAAGGTCCTGCGGGACGCGCGCGACAAGAACAAGTGGCGCAAGATCGTCCGCTTCCGGCTGTGGATGCCGGTGGTCCTGCAGTTCCTGATGATCGGCGTCGTCCTCTGGTACGCGACGTCGCGCTTCCCGGGGTTCGTCAACGCGTCGAACATCTCGGCCGTGCTGCTGCTGGCCGCGCCCCTCGCGATCGCGGCGATGGGACAGACGCACGCGCTCCTCGTCGGCTCGCTCGACCTGTCCGTCGGCGCGATGGTGACGTTCGGCGTCGTGGTCGCCTCGTTCCTTATCGGTCCCGAGTCGACGCCGAGCGAGCTGCTCGTCGGGGTGCTCGCGATCTTCGGCAGCGGCCTCGCGCTCGGGCTCGTCAACGCGGCGCTCGTCGTGTGGGTGAAGATCCCGTCGATCATCGCGACGCTCGCGACCCTCAGCATCCTGAACGGCATCTCGCTGACGCTGCGTGAGACGCCCGGCGGCGTGATCGACCGCGAGTTCGCCGCGGGGCTCGGGACGCAGATCGGACCGGTCCCGGTCGCGTTCCTCGCGGTCGTCGCGGCGGCGCTGCTGCTCGACTACTGGCTGCACGCCACCGGTTCGGGGCTGCAGACCCGCGCAGCCGGGTTCGACGAGATCGCGGCCAAGCGCAACGGCGTCCGCACGAAGTGGGTGCGCGGGCGAGCCCTCGTCCTGTCGGCGCTGTTCGCGACGGTCGCGTCGTTCCTCGTGATGACACGTTCGGGCATCGGGAACGCGCAGATCGGCGAGAGCTACGCGTTGAACAGCATCACGGCGGCCGTCCTCGGCGGTGCCGCGCTGTCGGGCGGCCGCGCGACGTTCCTCGGGGCGTTGATCGCCTCGGTCCTGCTCGCGCTGATCCTGCACGCGCTCCCCTTCCTCGGGCTGGTCGCCGACCACGGCCTCGTGATCATCGGGATCCTCGTGATCGTCGGGATCGTGCTGTTCCAGCTGGGGGACCTGAAGGAGCTCGTCAAACGCAACTACAAGCGGGCGCGGCGGCTCGCGATCGGCAGCCGGCCGCCGAGGGTCGCGGTGATGCCGGACCTGTATCCCGCGAGGCCGAGCTTCGATACACCGCCGACGGGACGGACGCTGATCCGAGGCGGCACGGTGCTGAGCATGGATGAGAAGGTCGGCGACCTCGCCGGCGGCGACGTGCTGATCGACGGCGACCGGATCGTCGAGGTCCGTCCCGGGATCGAGCTCGACGGCGCGCGGGTGATCGACGCCGAGGGCATGATCGTGATGCCCGGGTTCGTCGACACCCACCGGCACATCTGGGAGGGCCTCCTCCGCAACATCGGGACGGACGTCCCGCTCGAGGGCCGCTCGAGCTACATCTCCTACGTCCTGCACAAGCTCGCGCCCGCGTACCG
>DASPIF010000349.1:0-5070 GCA_035629255.1 Actinomycetota bacterium
GCGAGAGCCGGAACGTCGCCGGGTCCCGCCCCGTCCGCTCGCAGGCCTCGCGAGCCGCCGCCGCGCGAGGCGCGTAGGCGTCCGGGGGCCAGCGCCAGGCCGCGTTCCAGCCGTCGGCGTGTCGCGCCGCGATCGACAGCAGCCTCGGCCCCCCCTTGCCGCCGACGACGATCGGGGGTCGCCGCTCGTGCGCGGGCCGCGGGTGGTTGTAGGCCTCGCGCAGCTCGAACCGCTCGCCGCGGAACGACGCCGGTTCGCCGTCGAACAGCGCACCGAGGTAGCCGAGCGACTCCTCGAGCAGCGCGAACCGATCGCCGACGGATCCGAACGGCAGGCCGAACGCCGCGTACTCGTCCGCGTACCAGCCCGCGCCGATCCCGAGCTCGGCGCGCCCGCGCGAGTACGCGTCGATCGCCGTGATCGCCTTCGCGACGATCGCCGGATGGCGGAATCCGGCGGACAGCACGAGGGTCCCGAGACGCACGCGCTCGGTGAGCGGTGCGAGCGCCGCGAGCGTCGTCAGCGGCTCGAGCGCGCCGTACCGGGTGGCGTCGCCGCCGTAGCGCTCGAGCGATGCGAACAGGTGATCCGAGATCCAGACCGAGTCGAACCCGAGCCGCTCGGCGCGCCGTGCCTCCTCCGCGACGGTGGCGAACCGCACCGGCGCGGACCCCGGCACCGAGAAGTCGTAGTGCGGCAGCGTGAGCCCGACGCGCATCCCGCGAGCCTACCGACAAGGCGGAGAGGATCTCGCGCTCAAGTAGCGAAGCGGGAGCGCCTCTCGGTCCCGAGGCCGCGCAACGGTCTCGGGACCGACTAGAGATACCGCAGGACGTCGGCGGGACCGGTGACCTCGGCCCCCTCGGGGATCCGGATCCCCGTCGGCAGCTTCAACCGAGGGTAGACGGCGACGTCACGTTCGATGTGGACGCCCGCGTACACCGTCACCTCGTCCCCGAGCGCAACCATGCCGTCGATCGTGGTGGGGTGGAACGGCTCGGAACGGATCTCGGTCATCGAGCCGATCACCGCCTCGCGGAGGTAGGCGTGCGGCCCGACGATCGCGCCGTCGCGGATCTGCGAGCGCTCGATCACCGCGTCGCGATGGACCTCGATGTCGTCGTCGAGGTTCGACTCGCTGATGCGGACGCCGGGATGGATCTCGCAGAACCGGCCGATCCGGACCGCCGGGCCGATCTCGACGTCGCCGTCCGAGAGCTTCTCGGCGAGGGTCTTGCCCGACGTCGAGTCCCGCAGCGAGAGGGACTCGGGCGCGATCCACACGTTGCGCTCCCCGTCGAACGGCGGACCGAGCAGCCGGTCGACCGACGCGAACCGACCCTGCAGGACCTCCGTCATCGTCTCGATGTAGTCCGCGACGTTCCCGAGATCGCCGATCCGGCGGACGTTGAACGTGTGGACGTCCTCGCCGTGCTCGACGAGCCACGGGAGCAGGTCCTTCCCGAAGTCGAGTCGGCGCTCGCGCATCCGCTGGATGTCGGGATGCCCGGTGAGCTCGCGCAACTTGCCGGCATCGACCAGGTAGAACCCGGCGTTCGTGAGCAGCGGCAGCGAGCGGAAGGCCTCGTCGCTCTCGGCATGGAAGTGGTCGCGGAGCTCGGCGAGGGTCGGCTTCTCGACGAAGTCCTGCACGCGTCCGTCGTCACCGGCGAGCATCAGCCCGTACTTCTCGGCGACCTCGTCGGGCTCGCGCACCATCGTCGCGATCGTCGCGACGGACCCGAGGCGGCGGTGCTGCTCGACCATCGGGCCGAGATCGAAGTCGATGATCGAGTCGGTCGGGAACACGAGCGCCGGACCCGAGATGTCCCAGTACTCGAGCATCCGCAGCGTGGAATCGGCGCTCCCCGTCGAGAGCTGGTCGTACTTGACCGGGGAGTACTTCACGTCGACGCCGAAGCCCTCGCCGTACCCGATCATCACCTTGATCTGGTAGCGGTTCTCCTTGCCGTGGGCGATCACGTAGTAGTCCTTGATCCCCTCGCTCGTGAGGATCTGGATCACCCACCGGATCAGGCGGCGTCCGAGGAAGGACATCGCGGCCTTCGAGCGCAGGTACCCCGGCGCCTTCAGCGTCAGCGGTCGCGCGCGGACGCCCTGCCCTCCGGCCAGACCGATCCCGACGACCTCGGACAGCTCGGGCATGTGCGCGCATCATAGTCGCGTCCGCACGACCGCCCGAGCCGAGGAGGATCCGATGGAGCCCTGGAGCCGCGAGTTCGCCGGACGCCTCGACGAGCTCGAGATCGCGAGCGACGTGCTGCGCGGCAACCCGCTCGGGGACCCGCACGTCCGGCCGATGTGGGCCTACACACCGCCGGGCTACGACACGGACGCCGAGCGCCGGTACCCGGTGGTCTACGTGATCCAGGGGATGACCGGGCAGCTCGACATGTGGCGCAACCGCGAGCCGTTCCGGCCCACGTTCCCCGAGAACGTCGACCGGCTGTTCGCGAGCGGCGACGTTCCACCCGCGATCGTGGTCTTCGTCGACTGCTGGACGTCGTACGGCGGGAGCCAGTTCCTCGATTCGCCCGGGACGGGTCGCTACCACACGTTCCTGTGCGACGAGGTGGTGCCGTTCGTCGACGCCACGTATCGGACGGATGCACGCCGCGAGGCGCGAGGGATCCACGGGAAGTCGAGCGGCGGCTACGGAGCGCTCGTGACGCCGATGCTGCGGCCGGACCTGTTCTCCGCGCTCGCGTGCCACTGCGGCGACTCGCTGTTCGAGGCGTGCTACCTGGCCGACTTCCCCAAGGCCGTCCGCGCGCTCCGCGAGCACCACGACGGCTCCTACGACGCGTGGTGGGCCGACGTGCGCTCCCGCGTGTTCGGGACGAAGAAGCACGACTGGGACCTGCTCGAGCCGTACGGCTACGCGGCCTGCTACTCGGCCGACCAGGACGGGACCGTGCGGTTGCCGTTCGACCCGGCCACCGGCCGGATCGACGACGAGGTGTGGGACCGGTGGCTCGCGTGGGACCCGGTGCGGATGATCCCGGGCCACGCCGATGAGTTGCGCTCGATGCGCGCGATCTGGCTCGACGCCGGCCGGGCGGACGAGTTCTTCCTCGACAACGGGATGGTCGCGGTGTCGAAGGAGCTCGACGCGCTCGGCGTCGCACATGCGCTCGAGCTGTTCGACGGCGGCCACATGTCGATCGGGTACCGGTACCCCGAGAGCCTCGCGTTCCTGGTGCGAGCGCTCGCCGACGGCTGAAGGTGGTTCGCGGACGCTGTGGGACGATGGACCGAGCCAGCCCACGCGCGACCACCCCCGAACAGGAGCCCCGCGATGACCGACGTCGTGATCCCGCCCGCCCCGCCGCCCGTCGATCCGTCGCACGCACCGCGACCGCGGCGCCGGGCCGGTCTGGTGATCGGCGCGGCCGTGACGGCCGTCGTCGTGATCGCCGGAGCCGCCGTGTTCGTGGCGACCCAGGGCGACGAGGCGAAGGCCGGCCCGCTGGCGCTCGCGTTCACGGCGGGCGACACGCACCGGTACCGGATCGCGCAGTCGATGGACCTGACCGTGGGTGGCGACGCCATCGGCGGAACCGAGGACCTGGAGCTCGAGATCGAGCAGCTCGTCTCGTGGACCGTCCTCGAGGTCGACGACGGCGGCGTGGCGACGATCCGCGTCGAGGTGGAGGAGATGACGGGCACCGTGAACGGGTCGCCCACCTCTGCCTCGGGGCCCGTCCCGCCCATCGAGCTTCGCATCTCGCCGGACGGCGAGGTGCTCTCGATCGGCGGACCCGCGCTGGGAGGGGCCGGGATCGACCTGACGCAGGGAGGCCTCGGTCAGCTCTTCCACGTCCCGGGCTCGAACCAGGTGACCCCGCTCCTGCCACCCGACGGCGACGCGGTCCCCGGCGACTCGTGGGACTCCTCGTACACGCACGACGTGCCGTTCGGCGAGGGATCGATCGACCTCGAGGCGACGAGCCGCTACGACCGCGACGAGCGCGTCGACGGCGCCGAGACCGCGGTGATCATGACCGACTCGGACGTTCGCATGGACGTGGCGTTCGCCTTCGCCGACCTGATCGACGTGTTCGGCGGTGGCGAGATGCCGACGGGCGGCCCGGGTGTGAACGCGCTCGCCGACGCCTCGATGACCTACGCCGGCACGGCGTCGTCCTCGCAGACGGGGTGGCTCGAGCTCGCGACGCGCGAGCTCGTGCAGATGCGGACCACCGGCGAGCTCGACCTCGAGATGGTGATCGAGGGCGTCCCCGCGGCGTCGGGCACGATCACCGTCGCCGGAACCTACGCGCAGGAGATGACGAGGGCGTAGGCGCCGGCGCTACGCCTCCTGGTCCACGACGCCGCGCAGCACGACGGTGCCGCGCGCGTCCACCACGCGGACGGTGGTGAACCCGACGAGGTCCACCGCGTCGAACTGCCGGTAGACGTCCGCGCCGCCCTCGTCATCGAGCGAGGTGATCTTGCCGACCCGCAGGATCTGCCCCGCCGCGTTGAGGAGCTGCACGCGGTACGGCAGCCGGTCCGTCGCCGCGGGATCGAGGCCGTTCACCATCACGAGCGCGAAGTCGATCAGCCGCGGTGAGACGAGCTGCAGGATCCACGCTCCGCCCCCCGTCCCCTCGGCCGTCGGGGAGAGCGGCGCGAGGTGCGTTTCGTTGGTCGGGACCTCGCCCGGCACGAGCTGGTTCAGGATCACCTGCATCTGGTCGAGCGCATCCGCCCTGCGCTGCTCCGCGGCGGCGGCGCGCGTCTCGAAGCGTTCGGCGCGTCCCGCCATCACCGCGCCCCATCCGAGGCCGCCGACCGCGATGAACGCGGCGACGATCGACGCGGCGACCGCTCGGAGCCGGCGCGGCGTCCCGGGGGCGCCGGCGGCGCGCTTCACACGACCGACGACCCGGTCCCGCAGACCCACCGGCATCGACGCGGGCGCCAGCGCGAAGCCGACGGTCGCCGCCGCGCTCCCGAGGTCGGAGCTCTCCTTGCGGCATCCCGCGCACCATGCGAGGTGACGCTCGACGCGCGCGCGCTCCTCGTCCTCGAGCACGCCCACCG
>DASPIF010000350.1:0-4346 GCA_035629255.1 Actinomycetota bacterium
CTCGGGTGCCGCGGCATCGAGCCGGCCGTCGTCCGAAGGGCCGCCGAGCGAGATCGCGACCACCGCCACGATCGCCGCCGCCGCGGCGAGCCCCGCGACCCACTGCGTGCGCGGTCCGAACGATGACCGCCCTCCTCGCTCGCTCGCCTCGCGCAGGACCGGGCCGGTGACGCCGAGCGGGACCTCGGCCTCCTCGAGCGTCCCCAGGGCTCGCACCGCGCTCGTCGCGAGCTCGACTTCCTCCCGGCATCGAGGGCAGGTGCTCAGGTGCGCGCCGACGACGGCACGCTCGCGATCGGGGAGCGTGCCGTCGACGTAATCGGCGAGGAGGTCGTCGGGATGCGTCATGGGGTAACCGTCCCCTGAGACGCCCCGGGGTCCACGTCCCGTTCCCGCCGGGCACGATCGGAGTCCGTCGCGGCCCGGTGGCGCTCGACGCCGAGCGCCTTCGCGAGCGCCACCCGTCCGCGGTGCAGGCGCGACTTCACGGTTCCGACCGCGATCCCGAGGATCGCGGCGACCTCCTCCTGCGGGAGGTCGCGGACGTCGTGAAGGATCATCACGACGCGGAAGTCCTCGGGCACCGCGAGCAGCGCTCGCTGCACGTCGATCGAGAGCTCGACGGTGTCTGCATGGTCCGCCGCGGGCGGAGGCTCCGGCCCGGAGCGATCATCGTCCTCGCGCCTTGTATCGGGCATCGGCTCGCGCTTCTTCTTGCGCAGCAGGTCGTAGCAGGCGTTCACCGTGACGCGGTGCATCCACGTCGTGAAGGCAGCTTCGCCGCGGAACGACGACAGCTTGCGGAGCGCGGTCATGAACGCGTCCTGCGTCGCGTCTCTCGCGTCCTCCTCGTTGCCGGTCATCCGGAGCGCGAGGTTGTACATCCGACGCTCGTGACGTTGCACGAGCGTGGCGAACGCGCCGCGGTCGCCCGAGAGGAAGCGACGGACGAGATCCTCGTCGCGCGTCTCGGGCTCAGCCATCGCCGGCGACGACGGCGCGGAACTCGGCGATCTCGGCGCGGTTCCCGTCGCCCGCGTCGACCACCGTCGTGACCCACACGAGGACGTAGCGCCCGTCGCCTTCGATCCCGCCGCGCGTCGCCGTGTCGGCGGTCCACTGCTCGCCAAGCGCGTCCAGCAGCCTGTACCGGTCGTCGCCGACGGCGAGGTGGAACGTGAACCCGGGGTGCGCCGTGCTCAGGCGGAACCCGGTAACGTGCCGCGCCGCACCGAGGTCGAGCACCAGGCCCACGCCGTCCTTGCCGAGCCCGCCGTCGGGATACCGGTACGCCTCCGACCGCCACGCCGTCCCCTCGTCCCCGTCGATGGCGGCTGCCGCCGTCGAGGAGTTCTCGCTCCCGTCGCCCAGGGGATCGAACGCGATCGCGTCGACCGGGGTGATCGTGGCGACGGGTAGCCCCCCCACCGCCGGTGATGGTTCGCCACCGGGCTCGTCCGCGGTCCGGATCCCGAGCGGACCGCCGACCTCGAA
The DNA here is from genome assembly GCA_035629255.1 of Actinomycetota bacterium. Taxonomy (GTDB): domain Bacteria; phylum Actinomycetota; class UBA4738; order UBA4738; family HRBIN12; genus CALGFI01. Next base: position 1,495 of record DASPIF010000350.1, read on the forward strand.
GCGTCCGACCCACAGCCCTGCACCGATCACGATCGCCGCGACGAGGCCGACCCCGATCGGGACCGCCAACCACGTCCGCATCACGCCGCGGCGCGCGGGATGGGACGCGACGTCGTTCGCGACCGATGACTCGAGGGCATCGGCGAAGGCCGCCGCGGTGGCGTACCGGGCGGCCGGGTCGTCGGACAGCGCCTTCGAAACGACGCGATCGAGCGCCCTCGGCACGTCCGGGCGGACGTCCCTGGCCGAACGACGACCGTTCGGTCGCTCCCCCGTGAGCGCCTCGAAGACGAGCGCTGCCGTCGCCCATACGTCGGTGCGCTCGTCGGTCGCCCATCCGCCTGCGATCTCGGGCGCAACGTCGGGGCCGAGGAGCGCGACCGCCTCCGCGGCGATGCGCGACGCGACGACGGCGGGGCCGATCGCGAGGTCGGTGAGCACGATCTCGTCCGCCGGTGTCACGATCACGTCGTCGAGCGACTGGTGCAGATGGAGCACGCCGGCGGCATGCGCGCGCTCCAATGCGTGAAGCAGATCGACCGCGGTGTGGACCACGGCGGCCGCGTCCGGCCGGCGCCGCATCGACCATCGCTGACGGAGGCTCTCGCCCTCGATGAACCCATGGACGAGGAAGAGCACGTCCTCCTCGCCGGTGTCCAGGAGCTTGGCGAGCCCGGGGGCGTCGACGGACGCGAGCCGTCGTACCTGGTCGGTGAGCGCCGAGCAGAACGCGATGTCGTCGGCAAGGGAGGGATGGACGATCTTCAGCGCGACGTTCCTGCCGAGGACGACGTCTCGCGCTCGCCACACCACGCCGGTCGGGCCGCGCCCGAGCTCCCGTTCGAGCTCGTAGCGGCCGTCGACGACGGTGACGGACCCGTCGGTCTGCATCGGCGCAGTGTATGCCGGTGCATGCGCCGTTCCGCGGACGCGGCGCGCGCCGGTGCTAGCGGCGGAACCGTGCGAGCTGTCGCCGGAGCGCGGCGACCTCCTCGATCCGTAGGAGCGTCGCCGCGACGACGAACACGACGAGGCCTGCACCGACGGCCCCGACGACCTGGACCGACTGCTCGAGGATCGAGGAGGTGCCGAGCGCGTCGGCGAGCACCCGGGCGACGACCCACGCCGCGCCCGCGGTCGCCGCCCCGGCGATCAGCGTCCTTCCGACGCCGTCGGCGATCCCACGCAGACCCAGCCGCCCCACCCTCCGACGCACGAGGACGGCGAGCGCCACCGATGCGAACGCATAGGACGCCGCGTGTCCGAGCGCGAGCCCCTGGACCCCGAGGTCGAGGACGAAGAAGAGGACGAGGTCGGCGGCCACGTTCACCACGAGCGCCGCGACGTTGACGAGGGCGGGCGTCCGCGTGTCCTGCATCGCGTACGAGGCGCGGAGTAGGAGCTGGAACACGGAGAACGGGAACAGGCCGACGGCGAACGCGACGAGCAGGTCCGCGACGAGCCGCCCGCTCCGCGGCTCGACGACGCCGTGCTCGAGCAGGAGCCGGACGATCGGGCGCGCGAGGACGAGGTACCCCAGCGCGGCGGGGATCACGATCGCGGCCGTGGCGCGGATCCCCTCGGTCATCCGTTCGCGGAACCCGTCGACGTCCCCGGCCGCCCATCGTTCGGACATCGCGGGCAGGAGCGCGGTGAAGATCGACACCGCGAAGATCGCGTGCGGGAGCTGGAACAGGATGAACGCGGCGGCGTACGCCGGATACGCGCCCTGGAACGCGCTCGTCGCGAGCACGACCACGACCAGGTAGCCGATCTGGTTCGCGGCGACGTAGACGACCACCCACCGAGCGAGCGACGCGATCCGGCGGACCGCGTCGTGACGCCAGTCCGTGCGCCACGCGAAGCGGAACCCCGTCGAGCGCAGCGCGGGCAGCAGCGCGAGCGTCATCCCGACCACGCCCGCGGTCGTCCCCAGGGCGAGCACGAGCTCCTGCGCGCGTGTCGCGGTGCCGTCCGGCCCGAGACCACCCATCAGCCCGAACGCGATGAAGGTCGCGATCACGATCAGGTTGTTCAGGATCGGCGCGAACATCGTCGTCCCGAACCTCCGATGCGCGTTCAGGAGTCCGTTCGCGATCGCGCCGACGCCGTAGAACACGATCTGGGGGAGGAACCACCGGAGGAAGAACGTTCCGAGCTCGCGCACCTCCGCCCGACGGGCCTCCTCGACCCCCGACGTGTACAGGTCGACGATCCACGGCGCGAGCACAGCGGCGATCGTCGCGACGACCGCGAGGACGACGAGCGCGAACGAGAACAGGCGTCGTGCGACGTCCCAGGCTTCGTCACGCCCGTGGACCGCGAGCCACTCGACGAAGACGGGGACGACGACCGACGTGAGGATCCCACCGAGGACGAGCTCGTACAGGATGTTCGGCGTGACGTTCGCGACCGCATAGGCGTCGGCGACCCGCGACTCCGTGAACCCGATCGCATACGCCATCGCCGCGAGCCGAAGGAACCCCGTGATCCTCGATAAGGCCGTGCCCACCGACATGACGGCCGTGTCACGGACGAATCCACCGCGGCGTGCTGCGCCCGCGACGGTCGCGGCGCCGACGACATCGGGGTCCTGGACGTCGTCGGTCCGTTCGTCCTCGGGTCCCGCCGGGCGGGGATCGTCGCAGCTCACGCCCGGCGTCTTCGCCAGAGACGTCGCGCCCACATCGCGACGAGCGCGACCCCGGCCACGACCGTGATGATCAGCGCGATCCGGTTGTACACGGTCGAGCGCACGACGAACGACGTCTCTTCGATGACGCGGCCGCCGGGCGCGGCGACGCGCAGCTCGACCTTGAAGCGGCCGGTCGACCGGACATCGACGGAGAAGG
>DASPIF010000351.1:0-2280 GCA_035629255.1 Actinomycetota bacterium
GCACAACTTCGAGGCCCTCAACATCCCGGCGGACCATCCCGCCCGCACGATGAAGGATTCGCTCTACGTCGACGTGCCCGGCATGCTGCTGCGGACGGAGACCAGCGCGGTGCAGATCCGCACGATGGAATCGCAGGAGCCGCCGATCGCGATCGTCGCGCCCGGCCGCACGTATCGACGCGAGGCGGTCGACGCGACGCATCTCTCGGTGTTCCATCAGGTCGAGGGACTCCTCGTGGACGAGGGTATCTCGTTCGCCGACCTCAAGGGCACGCTCGAGGCCTTCGCCCGCGAGCTGTTCGGGCAGCGCGTCCGCGTGCGGCTGACGCCGGACTATTTCCCGTTCGTCGAGCCCGGGTGCCAGGCCGCCGTGTCGTGCTTCCTCTGCGACGGCGTCGGATGTCGCGTCTGCGGGAACGGCTGGCTCGAGCTCCTGGGGGCCGGGATGGTGCACCCGAAGGTGCTCGAGAACTGCGGGATCGACCCAGAGCGCTACACCGGGTTCGCGTTCGGGATGGGCATCGAACGCGTCGCGATGGTGCGGTACGGGGTCGGGGACATGCGGCTGTTCGTGGAGGGCGACGTCCGGTTCCTCCAGCAGTTCGAGGGCGCGGCGTGAAGATCGTCCTGTCATGGCTGCGCGAGCTCTGTCCGGCCGAGCTCGGTGCCGACGAGCTCGCCGAGCTCCTGACGCGCAAGGGGGCGGAGGTCGAGTCCGTGGAGCGCCCCTGGACCAACCTCTCGGGCGTGATCGCGGCGCGGGTGATCGAGGTCCGCGACCATCCGAACAGCCAGACCCTCTGCCTCGCGCGCGTCCAGACGGGCTCCGGCGAGCTCGAGGTGGTGGTCGGAGTCCGCAACATGGAGCCCGGCGACATCGTGCCGCTCGCGCCGCCCGGCGCGCGGGTGCCCACCTTCCCGGAGCCGCTCGGCGCGCGCGAGATCCGCGGCGTCGTCTCGAACGGCATGCTCGCGGCGCCCGACGAGATCGGCATCTCGCCCTCGCACGACGGCATCCTGATCCTGCCACCGGACGTCGAGCCGGGCACGGACGTCGCGAGCCGGTACGGGCTGGACGACGCCGTCCTCGACATCGAGGTCACTCCTAACCGGCCCGACTTCCTCTCGGTCCTCGGGATCGCCCGCGAGGTCTCGGCCGCGACCGGCGCACCGCTGACGCTCCCTCCGTTCGAGCCCGACGAGGCAGACGAGAACGTCGATCACGTCGCGACCCTCGAGGTCCGCGACACCGACCGTTGTCCGCGGTACCTCGCCCGGGTGGTCCGCGGCGTCACGTCCGTGGCCGCACCGATCCAGGTCCAGGCGCGGCTCACCGCCGCCGGCATGCGGCCGATCTCGGCCGTCGTCGACGCGACGAACTACGCGATGCTCGAGGTCGGTCAGCCCCTCCACCCGTTCGACCTCCACCTGCTGGAGGGGCCGGGCATCGTGGTCCGCCGCGCCGACGAGGGAGAATCCCTGATCACGCTCGACGACGTCGAGCGGAAGCTGACGTCCGACGACCTGCTGATCTGCGACGTCGAACGGCCGGTCGCGATCGCGGGGGTGATGGGAGGTGCCGTCGCCGAGGTGTCCGCGAGCACCACCGACGTCCTGCTCGAGAGCGCGACGTTCCGGCGGGAAGGCGTGCAACGCACGCGCCGCCGTCTCGACCTGTCGACCGAGGCCTCGATGCGGTTCGAGCGCGGCGCGGACCCGGAGGGGCCCCCACTCGGTGCCGGACGGGCGGCGCGGTTGATCGCCGAGTGGTGCGGTGCGAGCGTGCTCCGGGGTGCGCTCGACGTCGGAGGAGCGCCGGCGCGTCGCCGGATCGACGTCCGAGCGTCGCGGGCATCGGCGGTGATCGGGTACCCCGTGGCTCGCGCGGACGTCGACGACGTGCTCGACCGCCTCGGCATGGCGCACGAGACCCTCGACGAGGACACCGTCCGCGCCGAGGTTCCGGGCTACCGCGTCGACGTCGAGCGGGAAGTCGACCTGATCGAGGAGGTCGTTCGGGTCCAGGGATACGACCGCGTCGGATCGACGTTGCCGCCGGTGCGGCACCCGGGTGGTCTGCCGCCCGCGTACGCGTTCCGACGTCGCGTCCGGCGCTCGCTCGCCGCGTCGGGCGTCCGGGAGGTCCGGTCGATCCCGTTCGCCTCGGATGCGGATCTCGAACGGTTCGACGACCGCGATGCGGTCCGCGTGACGAATCCGTTGCAGGCGGACGAGGGTTGGCTCCGGACGCGTGTTCTCCCGGGGCTCCTGGATGCGGCC
>DASPIF010000352.1:0-2004 GCA_035629255.1 Actinomycetota bacterium
GATCGGCTCGCAGTGGTGCGGGCACCTACCGCGCCGCAAGCGGCAGGTGTACCGCGCCTCGTATCCGTTGGGGTAGGTCTGCTACGACGGGTCAGGACGTCGTGAGCGCTCGGTTACGCGGGGCGAGGCCACCGCCCGCAGATGGTCGTCCTCGCGGCGATCTGACGAGTCGCTCGCGGGTACCGTCTCCCCGATGCAACCCGGCCTCCAGATCACGGTCGACGCGAACGACGTGCCGCGCCTCGTCGGTCCTGGGGGCCGAGACGCTCGGGTACGTCCGTCAGCCGCCGCCCGACGGGGTTCGCCACGTGGGAAGACTTCGCACGCGAACACGAGATCTCGGAGGATCGGTGGGACGACTGGGTGCGCACTCATCGACCAAGACCGCAGGCGGCCGACGATCTTCTTCCAGCGCGTTCCGGAGGGCAAGACCGCGAAGAACCGCATGCACCTCGACCTCAACGTGGGCGACGGACTCGAGGGCGAAGCCCGGACCGAGCGCGTGAGGGAGGAGGCGGACCGGATCGAGGCGCTCGGAGCGACGCGCCGGCGCGAGGTCGACGAACGCGGCGAGTTCTACATCGTGATGCAGGATTTCGAGGGCAACGAGCTCTGCCTCCAGTAGCGCGCATGGGAGCATCGGGTCCGTGACGACGATCGAGGTCGCGACGCGCGAGGGCCTGCACCGCTTCGACGAACGCGGCTCCGGCCTCGGCGCCGAGCTCGAGGGGCGAGACGTCAGCTCGCTCGCGCCCGCGGGCGAGGCGCGGTGGGCGATCCTGGATCGGCGCGAGGTCTGGCACGAACCCGGCACGGGGTGGCAACGAGTGGCCACGCTCGGAAACACGACGCTCACCTGCATCTGCGCGGTCGACGACGAGGTCCTCGTCGGAACGGCAGAGGCGCATCTGCTCCGCGTCGTCGACGACGATCGGCTCGAGACGGTCCCCGCGTTCGACGTCGTCGACGGCCGCGAAGGCTGGTACACGCCCTGGGGCGGCCCACCCGACACGCGCTCGATCGCGAACTGGGACGAGGACGTCTACGTCAACGTGCACGTCGGCGGGATCGCGCGCTCGGACGACGGGGGCGCGACGTGGACGCCGACGATCGACGTCGACGCCGACGCCCATCAGGTCACGACGGCGCAGGGACTCGTCATCGCCGCGTGCGCCGGTGGCGTCGCGACGAGCCGCGATCGGGGCGCGACGTGGGAGTACCGGACCCGCGGCCTCGATACGAGGTACTCGCGCGCGGTGGCCGTCTGCGGCGACGTGCTGCTGGCGTCGGCCTCGCGAGGTCCTCGCGGCGGCGCGGCCGCCGTCTACCGAGGCGTGCTCGAAGGCGCCGGGTTCGAACGGTGTCGCGAGGGCGTGCCCGAGACCTTCGAAGGGAACGTCGATACCTACCGGCTCGACGCGCTTCGCCTCGGTCCGGTGGCCGCGTTCGGCACCGAGGACGGTCGCGTCTTCGTGTCGCACGACGCGGGCGCGACGTGGGATCTGCTCGCTGAGGGGCTCGACGGACTCCGACGCGTCCTGGTGCTGCCGTGAACCGTTCGGAAGAGCTGTTCGCCCGTGCGCAGCAGGTCATCCCGGGGGGCGTCGATTCGCCGGTGCGCGCGTTCGGATCGGTCGGCGGGACGCCGCGGTTCGCCGAGCGCGGCGAGGGCGCGTACCTGATCGACGCCGACGGGGACCGGTACGTCGATCTCGTGCAGTCGTGGGGCGCGCTGCTGTTCGGCCACGCCCGTCGCGAGATCGTCGACGCCGCCAAGGCGGCCGCCGAGCGCGGGACCTCGTTCGGCGCTCCGACCGAGCTCGAGGTCGAGCTCGCCGAGCGCATCTCACGCGCGATGCCCGCCGTCGAGATGGTGCGCCTCGTCTCGAGCGGCACCGAGGCCGCGATGAGCGCGATCCGGCTCGCGCGCGGGTTCACGAGGCGTGACGTCTGCGTGAAGTTCGAGGGGTGCTACCACGGGCACTCCGACGCGCTGCTCGCGAA
>DASPIF010000353.1:0-2861 GCA_035629255.1 Actinomycetota bacterium
GGCGAGGTCGACGCACTGATGCTCGAGTACAACCTGATCCAGGAGCATCGGCCGCGGTTCAACGTCCGCTACCGCGACGACAAGTCCTACCCGTACCTCGCGCTGACGGTCGGGGAGCGCTGGCCGCGCGCGCAGGTCCTCCGAGGTGCCAAGCGGAAGAACGTCCGCTACTTCGGCCCGTTCGGGCACGCCTACGCGATCCGCGAGACGCTCGACGCGCTGACGCGGGTCTTCCCGGTCCGCACGTGCACGAACGCGTTCTTCGACCAACGAGCCCGGGCGGGCCGTCCGTGCCTGTACTACGACATCGGGCGATGCGCCGGACCGTGCGTCCCCGCCGTCACGGGCGTGACGGAGGAGCGGTACCGATCCCACGTCGACGCGCTCGGCGACTTCCTGGCCGGCAACGAGCGGCCGATGCTCCAGCGCCTCGAGCGCGAGATGCGCGAGGCGTCCGAGCGACAGGAGTACGAGCTCGCCGCGAAGCTCCGGGACCAGCTCGCCGCCGCGCGACGCGCCCTCGAGAACCAGGAGATGGTGCTCTCGCAGGCCGAGGACCTCGACGTGATCGCCCTGGTCGAGGACGACCTCGAGGCCGCGTTCCAGGCGTTCTTCGTCCGGCGCGGACGGGTCAAGGGCCGCAAGGGGTGGGTCGCGGACCGGGTCGAGGAGCTCGACCGGCCGGAGCTGCTCGCCTCGTTCCTCCGGGAGCTCTACATGGAGCGGCAGGAGGTGCCCGCCCGGATCCTCGTCCCCGAGCAACCCGCCGACGCGGAGCTGCTGACGCGCTGGCTGTCGATGCGGCGCGAGGGCCGCGTGGCCTTCGCCGTCCCCGAGCGCGGGACCAAACGCAAGCTGATGGAGACGGTCTCGCAGAACGCGCGAGAGCACTTCCAGCGCCACAAGCTCAAGCGGGCCAGCGACTTCGGCGCCCGGTCCCGCGCCCTGTCCGAGCTCGGGACCGCCCTCGGCCTCGAGCAGGCGCCGCTCCGGATCGAGTGCTACGACATCTCCAACCTCGGACCGACCGACAAGGTCGGGTCGATGGTCGTGTTCGAGGACGGGCTGCCGAAGAGGAGCGACTACCGGAGGTTCGAGATCAAGGGCGTCGTCGGCCAGGATGACTTCGCCAGCATGGAGGAGATGCTCCGACGGCGGTTCGCGCGCTTGCAGAGCGACGAGGCAGAGCCGAAGCGCCGCCGGTTCGCGTATCCACCATCACTGGTGGTCGTCGACGGCGGACGCGGGCAGCTCGGGGTGGCGAGCGCCGTCCTCGCCGACCACGAGCTGCACATCCCGGCGATCGGGCTCGCGAAGCGTCTCGAGGAGGTCTTCCTGCCGGGCCGGCCGGATCCGCTCGTGATCCCGCGCGGGTCCGAGGCGCTCTTCGTGCTCCAGCACCTCCGCGACGAGGCGCACCGGTTCGCGATCGCCTACCACCGCCAGAAGCGAGAGAAGCGTGCGCTCGCGTCGCCGCTCGATGACATCCCGGGCGTCGGGCCCGCGCGCAAGAAGGCGCTGCTCAAGCGGTTCGGGTCGCTTGCCCGGCTGTCGCGCGCGGACGTCTCGGAGATCGCGGCGACGCCGGGTGTAGGCCCCGAGGTTGCGCGCGCCGTCCACGAACGGCTGACCGGGGCGACCCCCGCGATCGAGGACCGGCGGGTGCCGGCATGACCTCGCGGACGACGATCCGTCGCGACGGTTCCCCACGCACGACCGCTCGTCGCGCCCCCGTGGACGAGCCCTCGTCGACGCGGCGGCGAACGTCCGGCCCGGGGTTCACGATCATCACCGGCTTGTCCGGCGCCGGTCGATCCGAAGCCGCCCGGTGCCTCGAGGACCTCGGGTACTTCGTGGTCGACAACCTCCCGCCGGCCCTGCTCCCGAAGATGGCCGAGCTCGCGTCGCGACCGGGCGGCCCTGGCAAGGTCGCGATCGTCCTGGACGTCCGCGGTGGCGTCTTCTTCGGCGAGCTCTCGAAGGCGCTCGCCGAGCTCGACGAGCTGAGCATCCCGTTCCGGATCCTCTATCTCGAGGCCTCCGACGAGGACCTCGTGAACCGGTACGAGGCGACCCGGCGCCGTCACCCGCTGGCGCCCGCCGACCGCGTGGTCGAGGGCATCCGCAAGGAGCGGATGATGATGGAGACCCTGCGCGGCGAGGCCGACCTCATCATCGACACCTCGCGGCTGACGCCGCACGACCTCCGCGACCGTATCCGCGACGCCTTCGCCGAGTCGGCACCCGAGCAGGACCTGCAGGTCTCGCTGCTGTCGTTCGGCTACAAGTACGGCGCGCCGCGAGATGCGGACCTCGTGATCGACTGCCGTTTCCTGCCGAACCCGCACTGGGTCGACGACCTCCGACCGCTGCCCGGGACGGACGAGCGCGTCAAGACCTACGTCAAGGGACAGCAGACCTATCGCGAGTTCATGCGACGGCTCCGCTCCCTGCTCGGCTTCATGGTTCCGGGCTTCCTCGCGGAGGGGAAGTCGTACCTGACGATCGCGATCGGATGCACGGGCGGCCGACACCGCTCCGTCGTGATCGCCGAGGACCTCGCGCAGTTCTTCCGCGACAAGGGCCTCGCCCCGTCGGTGGATCACCGCGACGTCGACCGCTGATCGTTCGCCCGAGCCCATCACGACGGGTCTCCTCACGATCCAGACGGCCGCGACCACGGACACGGCCTCGGAAGGTGAGGAGGGGGTATCGGCTACAGTGGGTCGCACCCCAACCGAGGAGGCATGACCATGACCGTCAAGGTCGGCATCAACGGATTCGGGCGGATCGGACGCAACTTCTTCCGCGCTGCGAAGCAAGGCGGTGCGGACATCGACATCGTCGCGGTCAACGACATC
>DASPIF010000354.1:0-5074 GCA_035629255.1 Actinomycetota bacterium
GCCTCGAGCTAGGCCGGAGGTGGGGGCGCCGAGGCGTCGCCTGCGCGCAGGCGGGGTTCCCCGGACGCCGCGTCGTCCTCGACGCCGTCGGGCAGGACGTCGCGCGGCCGCGGCCTCGCCCCCTCGCGCACGATCGCGCTCGCCACGTGACACGCCGCGGCGTGACCGGGGCGCAGCTCGTCGAGCCCGAGGTCCTGCCCGCGGCAGCGGTCCTCGACGTCGATCGACGCGGAGGCTCCCGAGAGCACTTCGGGGCACCGCGGGTGGAAGCGGCATCCCGGCGGGATCCGCGTCGGGTCGGGCGGCTCGCCCGACAGGATCGGGCGATCGATCCCCTCGGCCTCGGGGACCACGTCGAGCAGCGCCTGCGTGTACGGGTGCATGGGCCGCGTGAGCACGTTCTCCGCGGGACCGATCTCGACGATCCGGCCGAGGTACATCACGGCGACGCGGTCGGCGATCGTCCAGGCGAGGCCGAGGTCGTGCGTGACGATGATGATCGAGATCCGGTCCTCGTCGCGGAGCTTGAGCAGCAACCGCAGGATCTCGCCACGGACCGACGCGTCGAGGTTCGACACGGGCTCGTCCGCGACGATCACCTCGGGCTCGAGGACGAGGGCCCCCGCGATCACTACCCGCTGCCGCTGACCGCCGGAGAGCTCGTGCGGGTACGCGAGGTAGAACCGCTCGGGTGGCCGCATCCCGGCCCGCGAGAGCGCGCGCGCGACGAGCTGCTCCTCGGTCTCACCGTTCGGACCGGCGTGGATCCCGTGGATCCGAAGTCCCTCCGCGACGATCTCGTAGATCGTCTGACGCGGGTTGAGCGAGCCCATCGGGTCCTGGAACACCATCTGGACGCGCCGTCGGAACTTCCGCAGGTTCCGGACCGGCTTGCCCTCGAAGAGGATCTCGCCGCGGTCCGGCTCGAGGAGGCCGAGGATCGCGCGTGCGGTGGTCGTCTTGCCGCAGCCCGACTCGCCCGCGAGCGCCAGGACCTCACCGCGACGGAGCTCGAACGAGACGCCGTCGACCGCGTGCGCGTCGCTTCCCTTGCGACCCATCAGCCCGGCGACGAGCCCGACGCGACCGGCGAACGTGACGTGGAGGTCGCGGATGTCGAGCACGACCTCCCTGTCGGACGCGCTCGCTCCCGGATCGGTCACCTGCGGTTCGAGGCTCACAGCACGTCCTCCGGCTCGGCGGGGATCGTCCTGCCCGGCTCGACGGCCGAGGCGCCGGCACCCACCGTCGGGATCAGCAGGCAGGCGGCACGTCGTCCGGGCCCGGCCTCGTACAGCTCCGGCACGATCGTCGGGCAGTCCTCGAACGCGTACGGGCACCGCGGGTGGAAAGGGCAGCCGCTCGGGATCGCCTGAGGATCCGGCGGGTCGCCGCCGAGACCAGAGGGGTTGCCGCGGAACCGGTCGTCCCCGATCGAGGGGAATGCGGCCGCGAGTGCCTCGGTGTAGGGGTGCTTCGGGACCGAGAAGACCTCCTGCGACGGACCGGTCTCGATGATGCGGCCCGCGTACATGATCGCGAGCCGGTCCGCGACCTCCACGAGGACCGACAGGTCGTGGGTGATGAATAGCATCGCGAGGCCGAGCTCCCGTTGGAGCGCCTTCAGCAGCTTCAACACCTGCGCCTGCACCATCACGTCGAGGGCCGTCGTCGGCTCGTCGGCGATCACGAGCGCGGGACTGCAGGCGAGCGCCATCGCGATCATCACGCGTTGCTTCTGCCCTCCGGAGAGCTCGTGCGGATAGTCCTTGAGCCGTCGTGGTGGTAGGCCCACCTGCTCGAGGAGCCCGCCGACGCGCATCATCGCCTCGCGCTCGCTCGCCTGGCCGTGGATCGTGATGGCCTCGGCGATCTGATCGCCGATGCGCTGCACGGGGTTGAGGGCATGCATCGCGCCTTGGAACACGATCGAGGCGCCCGTCCACCGGACGGCGCGGAGACGCCCGGCCTTCATCGCGGTCACGTCCTCGCCGTTCAGGACGATCTCACCCTCGACCTTCGTCTTCGGCGGAAGCAGACGCAGGATCGCGTTCACGACCGTCGACTTGCCGCACCCGGACTCGCCCGCGAGGCCGAGGACCTCGCCGCGCTCGATGTCGAAGCTCACCCCGCGGACGGCGGGGACGTCGCCGCCCTGCGTCCGGTACGTGATCGAGAGGTCGCGGGCCGAGAGGATGCTCATCTCAGCGCTCCCTCAGCTTCGGGTTCACGATCTCGTCGAGCGCGAACCCGCACAGCGTGAAGGCGAGCACCACGAACACGATCGCGAGCCCCGGCGGCAGGAGCCACCACCACTGACCGGTGCCGGCGGCGCCCGAGTCGGTCGCGAAGCTCAGGACCGTCCCCCACGAGATCGAGGTCGGGTCACCGAGCCCGAGGAACGACAGCGTCGCCTCCGACAAGATCGCGATCGCGACGGTCAGGACCGTGTTCGCGAGGATCAGCGGGCCGACGTTCGGCAGGATGTGACGTGATACGAGGTGCCACGTCCCGGCGCCGAGCGCTTGCGCGCGCTCGACGTACGGACGCGTCTTCACGGACAGGACCTGCGCGCGCACGATCCTCGCGGTGCTCGGCCAGGACGTGACCCCGATCACGAGGATGATCACGAACAGTCGAGGGATCCGCTCCCCGAGGACCGACGCGAGCACGATCGCCAGCGGCAGGAACGGGATCACGAGGAACCAGTCGGTAAGCCGCATCAGGACCGTCTCGGGCCAGCGCCCGAAGTACCCGGCGACGATCCCGATCAGCGACCCGAGACCCATCGCGATGGCCGTCGCCAGCAGGCCCACCAGCAGCGAGATCCGCGCCCCCCAGATCGTCAGGGCGAGGATCGAACGCCCGAAGTTGTCCGTTCCGAACGGGAATCTCAGGCTCGGGGGATCGAAGGGGATGCCGTTGCCTTCGTACGTCGCGTCGAGCGCCTCCCGGGGGACGATCAGGGGCGCCGCCACCGCGAGAACACTGAAGACGACCAGGATGCCGAGCCCGAGCATCCCGAGCTTGTTCCGGCGGTAGAGCTTCCAGATCCGGGCCGCCGAGCGGCGGCGGCGGGCCCAGACGATCTTGCGCGGGTCGGACGGCGGCGGTGTCGGTTCGAGCTCGACCCCAGCCGGCGTGACCTCGGCGGCCGCCTGCTCGGGGGTCGCGGGCGGGCGCATCATGCGGCTCGCACCCGGGGGTCGAGGTAGGAGTACAGGATGTCGGCGACGAGGTTCGCGAGGATCACCGCGGCCGAGAACAGCAGGAACAGGCCCTGGAGCAACGGGTAGTCCTGGCTCTCGATCGCCTGGACGGTCAGCGACCCGAGCCCTTCGTACGAGAAGACGTACTCCACGGTGATCGCGCCGGAGAACACGAAGCCGAGCGAGAGCAACGTCAGCGTCAGCGTCGGCAGCATCGCGTTGGGTACGGCGTGCCGCCAGAGGACGTGCTTCTCGCGGACGCCCTTCGCGCGGGCCGTCTGGATGAAGTCGTCGCCGAGGATATCGATCAAGGAGTTCCGCATGATGATCGCGTACTCACCGAGGTAGGCCACCGTGAGGACGAAGAACGGCATCACCAGGTGGTTGAGCACGTCGGTGAAGTGCGCGAGTCCCGTCAGGTCCGATGCCGGGCTCTCGTAGCCGCCGGTCGGGAACAGCGCGGGGAACGGTCCCACGCCCCCCCCGAACGCCATCAGGACGAGGAGGCCGAACCAGAACTCGGGCATCGCGTAGATGAACAGCGTGACGCCGAGCGAGCCGACGTCGAATTTGCTGCCTCGGCGCCAGCCACCGTAGATCCCGATGATCAGGCCGGCCGCCGCCGATGCGACCGTGGACAGACCGACGAGCAGGATCGTCCGCCACATCCGCTCGCTGATCATCTCTGACACCGGAGCGCCGCGTCCGTAGAACGACTCGCCGAAGTTCAGCGTCGCCACGTCCGCCACGTAGATCACGAGCTGGCCGACGAGCGGCTCGTTGAGGCCGAGGTCCTCGCGGAGCTGCTCGACGTTGTCCGGGTTGAAGGCCGAGGTGCCCCGGAGCAGGTTGGCTGCCGGGTCGCCCGGCACGACGCGGAACAGCAGGAAGTTGAAGGCCACCACGAAGACCAGGGTCAGGAACGCCTGCGCGACCTTGCCGATCAGGTACCGACGCATCCAGACCCCGGTCTCCGGGTGGCCTCCTCCTCCTCGTTCCGGTCGGTCAGGCCTCGTCTTCCGACGAACGCCGGCTGCGGGCGATCAGGACGGCGGCCAGGATGACGACGACGCCGAGGACCACGAGCCAGACCGCGGCCGGGATCCCGCTCGTGTCCGCGGACGAGCCCCCGCCCGCGCCGACGGGCCTGAGCGTGTACCAGACCTCGCTCACGCCGCCCCAGCCCTCGAGCGGGTCACCGTTCGGCTCGGGCTGCGGGACGTACCCCGTGAACCGGTCCGTCCGCCACGCGGAGAGCACCGGGTCGTACCACATGATCGCGTAGGCGGCGTCGTTGTAGTAGATCCGCTGCATCTCGTGCACGATCTCCCACCGAGCCGCGGGATCGAGCTCGACGCGCTGCTGGTGGTAGAGCTCGTCGTACTCGGGGTTGCAGTAGTACGAGTCGTTGTTCCCGTACGTGCTGCCGTCCGGCGGACGCTGGTCGCACGTGAACCACGACAGAGCGGAGTCGGGGTCCGGGTCGGGGATCCAGCCCCAGCTGAACAGCTCGTAGGTCCCCTCGTTGATGATGTCGCCGAGCTTGCCCGAGCTGATGGCCTCGACGTTCGTGGCGATCCCGATCTGCTCGAGCCACTCCGAGACGAAGTTCGCGGCATCGACCGAGGTCTGCTCGCTCGTGCGGGTGTAGTACCGGAACTCGAGCGGACGACCGGGGTCGAGCGAGCCCGGCGGCATCTCGCGGACGCCATCGCCGTCGGTGTCCTCGTAGCCGGCCTCATCGAGCAACGCGTTCGCGCCCTCGATGTCCCAGGCGATCAGCTCGTCACCCTCCGGCTCCCACCTCGCTCCCTCGACGGAGACCGGCGGGATGATGGTGGTGCCCGGGATGCCGAGGCCGAGCA
>DASPIF010000355.1:0-2409 GCA_035629255.1 Actinomycetota bacterium
ACGGGGCGTGGAAGGAGCCCGGCCTCGTCGACCAGCCGGACGATCGCCGCCTCGTTGCGGATCGACATCAGGTGGATGCCCGCGATGCCCGGGATCGTCCGGACCTCCTCGACGATCTCCCGCGCCAGGCGGTACCCCTCCTCCGCTTGCCGCTCCGATGGCGCCCCGCTCATCCGCGCGACGACGTCGTCCGGCACGTCGATGCCGGGCACCATGTCGCGGAGGTACCACGTCCCGCGAGCGGATCGAGGGATGAAGACCCCGGCGATCACCCAGACGCGCTCGAGCAGCCGGAGGTCCCCGGCTCGCGCCATGAACAGCCGGAGCTTCTCGACGTTGAAGCAGATCTGGGTCTGGATGAACTCGGCGCCCGCCTCGATCTTCTTGCCCATCCGCATCGGCCGGAAGTCGAGCGGCGGGGCGAACGGGTTCTCGACGGCGCCGATCAGGAAGCTCGGTGCCTGCGTCAGGGATCGGCCGGAGAGGTACCGGCCCTCGTCGCGCATCGTCCGGGCGATCCGCAGCGCGTGGATCGCATCGATGTCGTAGATCGGCTTCGCCTCGGGGTGGTCGCCGGCGGAGACGTCGTCCCCCGTCATCAGCACGACGTTGCGAGCGCCGAGCGCCGACGCGCCGAGGAGGTCGGACTGGAGGCCGAGGCGGTTCCGATCCCGGCACGCGAACTGGACGATGGGCTCGACGCCGGCGTCGACGAGCAGGTGGGCCGCCGCGCTCGCCGAAAGATGCGGATGCGCGGCGCTGTTGTCGGTGCAGTTGACCGCGTCGACCCTGCCGAGGAGGTCGGCGGCGAGCCCGGCGACGGACGCAGGATCCGCCGAGTCCGTCGTCGCGAGCTCCGCCGTGACGACGAACTCGCCGGCGAGGAGCAACTCGTGCAGATGGCTCCGCGCCGGCGGCGCGGGCTCGGGGACGTCGGTCCCCTCGGTCGTCATCCGTGATCCGGGTCGGGCGTCCATCCCGCGGGGACGTGCTGGTCCCGGCCGGTCACGAGGTTTTCCCACGACGACGTCTCCTGGAGCCGCCAGTCGACGGGGCGCTGCACGTGCTCCATGTGGTCACGCCAGACGGGCATCCTGCGCGAGCCCTCCCACGCCGAGACCCAGACGCACTTCATCTCCGGGACGACCTCGCACATCCCGTCCTGGAAGGTGCCGCCGCACGGGCCGTTGCGCAGGTTCTTCGGACAGCGCATCGGGCACGACATCCCCGTCGAGTGCAGGATGCACTGCCCGCACATGCGGCAATCCCAGATCGCCTCCTTCGTCTCGCGTTCGACGATCAGCAGCGCCTTGCGGAACCCCTTGGGGGGCGGCGTCCGCGGCGGCGGCCGGCGGTCGAGCGTCTTCGCCATCGCGCGGCCGGACCGCGCCGGGACTCAGTCCCGGCGCAGGTCCTTGGCCGGCACCTCCTTGCGGGGATCGACGAAGGGGATCTTCGCGGTCGTGACCTGCAGGTGGCCGTTCTCGGACTCGACGTCGAGGATGTTGCCCGGGTCCGCGAGGTCCATCGGCACCCACGCGTACCCGATGTTCTTCTCGAGCTTCGGCGACCAGACCGCGTCGGTCACCCTGCCGACCTGCTCGCCCCCCCGCATCACGGGCCAGAACCAGGAGAGCTCGGCGGGGAGCTCGTCACCCGACCACTCGATCCCGACGAGCTGCCGGTCGACGCCCTCGGCCTTGATCGCCTCGAGCGCCTGCTTGCCGATGTAGTCCTGAGGCTGATCCTCGACGAGGTCCGCGAGCGACTGGATGTGCAACGGCGTGTCCTCGAGCGTCATGTCGGAACCGTAGTTCATGATCCCCGCCTCGATCCGCCGGGCCTCGACGGGCGCGACCGGGCGGATGTTGAACTCCTCCCCCGCCTCGAACACGGCGTTCCACAGATCGTCCCCGCGCGTCGGGTCGAGCAGGTTGATCTCGAAGCCCTGCACCGCGGTCCACCCCGTCCGCGAGATCAGCACCGGGATGTCCTTGATCTCGAACCAGTCGCACCAGTAGTACTTGAGGTCGTAGATCGCGGGTCCGACGAGCTTCTCGAGCGTCACCCCGGCCTTCGCGCCCTGGACCTGCATCGGGTACGCGTCCGGGTACGTCACCTCGACATCGAGGCCGGAGTTCACGGCGACGCCGAGCGCGTAGAGTCCGGCGTCGGAGTCGGCGACCTGCATCCACCACTGGTTCGTGTCGACGTGGAGCAGCACCGGGTCGTTCACGATGCCGCCGTCCGGGGCGGTCACGAGCATGTACTTGCCCTGCTTGACCTGGCACCTCGTCAGGTCGCGGCAGGTGAGCATGTCGATCAGCTTGTCGGCGTCGGGCCCGGAGATCTCGACGGTGCGCTCGACGGCGACGTCCCAGACCGTGACGTCGTTCAGGAGCGCCCAGT
>DASPIF010000356.1:0-2522 GCA_035629255.1 Actinomycetota bacterium
TCTCGTGCCGATCTTGGGTGGACTCGTGTGGACGCTGGTGACGATCCTTGGGCTGGGCGCCCTCGTCGTCGCGGCCCGACGCGGGACCCGGCGCGAGGAGATGCTCGTCCCGGCCGCGCCACCGCCCTTCCCCGAGCGTGCTTGAAGGTCAGAAGGTCCCCGCGATCTGAACGACCGCATAGCAACGGTTCTGCACACGGCTCACGATCGAGCAGGGGAATCAAGCCGAGGATCTCGGGGACTTCACTACCTGCAGATGCGTCGGTCGTGTGTCATTCATCCCACCGTATCGTGGCGGTTGATCGCATCGCGTGCCACGTGCGATCCCCTTCGCGATCCTGGCGGTCCTGTCGACGGCCTCTGTCCGGTACGGGGTGTCGCGTGACCGTGACGCTGCGCGATGATGTCGGCGGAACGATGTCCGAGATCCTTCATGAAGGCGATCGGCGTCTCGAGCGGCCGAGCTCACCGGTCGGGCGGCCCGACGCTCAGCTCCTGCGCGAGCTCGACGCCCTGCGCGGTGCGCTCGCCGCGTTCCGTGCGCGAACGGGCTTCGGCCGCGCGATCGCGGCGCCGCAGATCGGGATCGGCAAGCGGGCGATCGCGATGGACCTCGGCGCGGGACCGCTGTCGCTGCTCGATCCCGAGATCACCTGGCGAAGCGACGAGACGATCGAAGTATGGGACGACTGCATGAGCGTGCCGGACCGCGTCGTCCGCGTGCGGCGGCACGCATCGATCTCGCTGCGATACCTCGACGAGCGCGGGCGTCAGCGCGAATGGCGCCACCTGACGCCCGAGATGAGCGAGCTCCTGCAGCACGAGATCGACCATCTCGACGGGGTCCTCATGACGAGGCGGGCGATCGATGTGACCGCGGTTCGACCCATCACCGAGCACGCGGCGCTCGTTGGATCCGCGCGGCCGACCCACCGCCTGTCCCTTCCAGCGATCGCCGGAGCGGCTCGGACGATCGATCCGGTGTTCCTGCGGTCACCGCAGTACGAGTGCGACACGCTCTCGGATGCGGTCGGGTGCGTCCTCACGCTCAAGGTCGAGACCCTCAACCCGATCCGGAGCTTCAAGGGGCGCGGTGCCGACCACTTCGTCGCTCGGCTCGCTGATGCGGGGGACGATCGACCGCTCGTGTGTGCGAGCGCCGGCAACTTCGGCCAGGCGATGGCGTACGCGTGTCGTGCGCGCGGGCGACCGATCCTCGTCTTCGCGAGCGAGCGCGCGAACCCGCTCAAGATCGAGCGGATGCGAGCCCTCGGCGCCGATGTGCGGCTGTCCGGTGACGACTTCGATGCGGCGAAGGCGGAGGCGAGGCGGTGGGCCGCCGGAGCGGGCGCACGGATGGTCGAGGACGGCCTCGAGCCCGAGATCAGCGAGGGCGCCGGGACGATCGGTGTCGAGCTGCTCGAGCACGACGACGTGATCGATGTCGTGCCGGTGCCGCTCGGCAACGGCGCGCTGTTGAACGGCATCGCGCGGTGGTGCAAGGCAGCATCGCCGGCGACCGAGGTCGTGGGCGTCTCGAGCCGTGGCGCCGATGCGATGGAGCGCTCGTGGCGGACGGGCCACGTGGTGGAGCGCGAGCGCGTCGACACGATCGCGGATGGCATCGCCGTTCGCGTGCCGATCACCGAGGCCGTCGAGGACATGCGCGGGACGGTCGATGACGTCGTCCTCGTGTCGGACGACGACATCGTCCAGGCGATGCGCCTGGTCTTCGAGCACGCCGGTCTCCTTATCGAGAGCGCTGGCGCGGCCGGCCTCGCGGCGATCCTCGCGGACCGTGAGCGCTACCGCGGGCGACGAGTCGCGACGATCCTCTGCGGCTCGAACGTCACCCCCGCGGACGCGGCCAACTGGCTCCTCGCGGCGGGATAAGCGAGCGGACCGCGCCGTCGCGGCCCCGAGCGCCGTTCGGGCTCGCAGCTGCCGACGCGCCCGTGGGATAAGCGATGGCACTAGTCGCGTGTCGCTGCCTTGACGCCAATCCCGCCCACGCCCGGCCGCGTCCTGATGGCGGCACACCGGAGCACAGCTGGTCGGTGACGAGCGTCACCGGCGTCGCGGGGCCGGTGACGGAGTATCGACGGAATCGACGCGCATCGGGTCGGCGCCGCGAAAGGAGATCGCACGATGGCATGGCTCGAGGGCTCGCAGGTGAAGCGGCTCGTGGCCGCTACGGCGCTCGTCGTCGCGGGGGCCCGCTCCGGCGGAGCGGGCGACGCATCGAACGACGCCAGCGATAGGTCGTCACCCTCTCCTGGAACGAGAGGAACCGTCATCGAGGGCGCCATCATCGGCGACACGTCCCATCCCGGGTACACGGTTGAGGTGCCGGACGGCTGGTCGACCCTTGACGGCGCCTTCATGGTCAACGAGGACGCAGGCACCGCGCTCGGAATGAGCGTCTGGGACGTGAAGACCGTCCCGGGGACACCCGTGCCGGTGGCGGGGAACCGAGCGGGACGCGGGCTCGACGGTCGACGAGCTCGTCGAGGCTCTCGTAT
>DASPIF010000357.1:0-5274 GCA_035629255.1 Actinomycetota bacterium
GGGCTCGCCCGGGATGAGCGGCTCCACGGTGTCGTGCGGGTGGTACGGACGCCACTCGGCGCTGCGCTCCGGATCGAGGCGGCGGTGCGAGGCGCGCAGCCATCCGTGCCCGACCGGCGTGTGCGGGTCGACGGCGCCCTGGAAGACGACCTCCTCCCCGTCGGGGGCGAAGACGCGAAGCACGAGGAACACGTCCGCGTCCGTCGTCGTCGAGGAGACGAACAGACGCGCGGAGACCGGACCCGTGATCTCGGTCTCGGCCGTCATCGCCGGCGTCGAGAACGTGATGCCGTCGGAGGCGAGCGCCTCGAACGACACCTCGCTCGCGACACCGCTCGTTCCGACGACCGACGTCGTCGCCGCGTCGAGGAACATGCGCGTCCACCGGGTGCGCGGGATCGGCCAGTCGTCCTCGGGGCGCTCGACGAAGCCCCCGTCGACCGTACGCACCCGGAGTCGCACTCGCGGCTCGCGATCCCAGCCGTTGTCGAGCCCCTTCAGGAAGTGGTCGAAGAAGCGCGTCTGGAGCGCGACGCCGTGGTCCGAGTAGAACTCGCCCCAATGCGCGCCCGTGTGCACCTCGAGCCACTTCTGCTCGGAGGAGGCGTGGACGAACCCCTCGATGTTCCCCCGCAGGTGGAGCGACGAGCCGCCCCAGTTCCCCGACGAGAGGAACGGGACCACGATGTCCTCGAGGCGGGCCGAGCGATCGCGATGCCACCCGTCGTCGAGGGGACGCGCGCGGATCTCCGCGGGGAAGTCGATCCGGTTCGCCGCGAGCTCCTCGTCGGACAGGGTCTCCGGACCGGCGACGAGCTCGCCCGTGAGCTCGCTCTTCGCCCCGCGCGATCCGAGCCCGTGCTGCACCGTCGTCGTCGTGCGTCCGAACCAGACGTCCTTCATGTCGCCGCCGATCCCACCGTGGTAGTTCATGTCGCGGTAGAAGTCCGCGAATCCTTCCCAAGGGATCATCGCGGCGAGGTGCGGCGGCCGCAGCGCGGCCACGTGCCACTGGTTGATGGCGTAGTAGGAGATCCCGCTGAGGCCGACCTTGCCGTCGCACCACGGCTGCGCGGCCGCCCACTCGATGCAGTCGTAGAGGTCGCGCGCCTCCCGCGGGCTCCACGGATCGACGGAACCGGGCGAGCGCCCCCACCCCCGCGCGTCGACGCGGACGCACGCGTAGCCGGCGGGCACCCAACGCTCGGGATCCACGACCTCCCACGCCTGGTACCGGTTCGAGGTCCGCGTCGCGACCTCCGGGTGGTCCTCGAGCAGCTGCCGCCACGCGTCGGGGTAGCCCTGCTCGAACCCCAGGCCCTTCGCGTACGGGCCGTACGCGAGGATCGCCGGGTACTTCCCGTCGTCGGGGGGGCGGAACACGTCGGCGCGCAGGATCAGGCCGTCGTCCATCTCGATCGGCGCATCCCACTCGATCGCCATACCGTCGCGGACATCGGGGTCGTTCACCGGGGCGGGCGCTCCTTCTCGACGGGCCGGCTCTGCGGAGCCGGACGGTACCGGGGGATCCGAACCGACGGTAGGCGCGGCGGTCGGTCCGTGTCGATCCGGGCGCTTCGATGCCGAAACACCTCCCCGCGCGCGTCGCCGCGGGTCGACACCTATGCTCCGTCGATGCCTGCGCCGACCGCGACGCTCGTCGAGCTGCGCGTCCTCGAGGGTCCGAACCTCTATTTCCCGCGGCCGGCGATCAAGCTGACCATCGGCGTCGAGCCGCTCCTGGGATTCGACGAGCGGCGCTTCGCCGCGATCGCGGCACGGCTCGACGACCACGGCCGGCCCGGGTCACCCGGGACCGAGCACCGACGGCGGGCCACCGCGCGATTGGCGGCGGACGCGCTGAAGCGGCTGGCTCAGGCGACCGACGTGCGCCTCGGGGTTCGCAGCCGCCCGGGCGCGCGTCCCGACGAGGTCGTCGTCGCGTATCCATGGCGCCGGCTCGGGACCGCGGAGGCCGCGGGCCGCGAGGTGCCCGGCATCCTCGACGTCGTGACGGCACGCCGATCGCTCCGTCGGGCGCTCGCCGCCGCCGCCGAGCGGGTGCTCGCCGCCGATCCGGGCGAGGAGCCTGCCGTCCCCGATCCCGACATCCCGGTGGTCTCGGTCACGGGCACGAACGGCAAGACGAGCACGGTGCGCCTGCTCGCGCATCTCGTCCGCACGGCGGGGCGGAGCGTCGCGTACTCCTCGACGGACGGCGTGTACCGCGGCGACGACGAGCTCGTCGAGGATGGTGACTACTCCGGGTTCGCCGGGGCGTCGTTGGCCCTCGCACAGCATCCGGACGTGGCCGTGCTCGAGACGGCGCGGGGCGGCATCCTGCTGCGCGGGGTCGGTGTCGCGCACAACGACGTCGCGGTCGTGACGAACGTCTCCGAGGATCACCTCGGCCTGCACGGGATCCGGACCGTCGATCAGCTCGCCGAGGTGAAGGCGACGATCACGCGGATCACCCGTCCGGACGGCTGGGACGTCCTGAACGCGGACGACCCGCGCGTCCTCGCGATGCAGCGTGTCGCGACCGGGCGGACCTGGCTGTGCTCGAACGACCACGACCATCCCGCGATCCGAGAAGCGCTTGCTCGTGGCGGTCGCGCCACCGCACCGCTCGACGGTCGCATCGCCGTGTTCGAGGGGCGCGTCGCGCGGCCGTTGGTGCCGCTCCTCGACGTTCCGATGACGATCGCGGGCATCTCGAGCTCCAACGTGATGAACGCGATGCAGGCGGCGTCCGCCGCGCTCGCCGTCGGGATCCCCGAACGCGCGGTCGTGCGCGGGTTGCGGACGTTCGTCCTCGATGCCGCCCGCAACCCGGGTCGCGCGAACCTGTTCGAGATCGACGGACGCGTCGTCGTCGTGGACTACGCGCACAACGAGGCAGGGATGGCCGGGCTCATCGAGATCGCGCGCGGTCTCCGCCGCCGCGGCCGAGACGTCTGGGTCGCGATCTGCACCGCCGGCGACCGGACCGACGAGATCCTCCACCGCTTCGCGTACCGGGCCGCCCGCGGTGCCGACCACGTCGCGATCGCCGAGCTCCACCGCTACCTCCGCGGACGCGATCCGGAGGACGTGATCTCGCGCCTGCTCGAAGGCGCCCTCGAGGCGGGGAAGGACGACGTCGAGGTCTACCCGGACGAGCTCGCGGCGCTGCAGGCGCTCCTCGGGAAGGCCGAGCGCGGAGACGTGGTCGCCGTCACGGCGCTCGCGATGCGCGCGGAGGTGTTCGCATGGCTCGAGGAGCACGGTGGCCGGCCACTCTCGCCTGGCGAGGTGCGCCGGATCGTCGCGAACGCGCGTCGTCGCGCCGCGCGACGCTGAAGAGCGTCGCCGTCGGGTCGCCTCAGTGGCGAGCCGCGTCCCGGACGCACCGGGTCGCCCACGGCATGGCGTCGAGCCGCTCGGGTGGGATCGGCTCGCCGCAGACGTCGCAGGTCCCGTACGTCCCGTCGTCGAGCTTCTCCAGCGCGCGCTCGACGTCGGTGAGCTTGGCGTCGAGCCGGCGATGGACGTCGACCTGCGCGATGCGTTCGACGGCCTGGCTGGTCCCCTCCCCCACGCGCTTGCCGAACGACAGCGCCGCCATCGGGTCGCGCGGCGCCGACGTCAGCTCGGCGACCTGAGCGCGCAGCTCGTCGCGCTCGCGCTCGAGGATCGGGCGGGGGTCGGGCGTCACAGACCGACGTCGGAGTCGCCGACGATCCCGATCAGATCCGGGTCGCCGCCCGCCGCCTCCCACCTGCCGTCGTCGGGCCGCATCACGGTCGGCGCCGCGAGCGAGCGTCGCCGCTCGAGCTCCTGGTAGACCTCCGTCGCGTAGTCCACGCACAGCACGACGAGGTCCCCCGGCCGTGACCGGTCGAGCGCCTTGCGGGCGGCGTCCATCTCGTCCGGCACGATCTCGACGTTGCCGACCCGTGTGCCGCCCGCCAGCATCGCCTCCCGGACGCCGTCGGCGACGATCCTCGCGGTCTCGCCGCGCTCGCGCCCGCGCGGGTTCTTGTCCTCGCGGACGATCACGTCGTCGAAGTAGCGCGCGGCGACGCGACCGAGCTCGCGCATGTCCTCGTCGCGGCGGTCGCCCGCGGTGGCGACGACCGCGACGCGCAGGTTCGCGGTCCACGACGCCTCGCCGGGCCGGCCACCGGTCGGGGCATCCTGCGTCAACCGCTCGACGAAGTCGCCGAGCGTCCGCAGGCCGGCGGCGTTGTGCGCGTAGTCGATCAGCACCTTCACCCCGTTCAGGTCGAACACGTTCAGCCGCCCCGGCGCCTGGTAGATCGAGGTCGTGAACGTCCGCAGCCCCTGACGGATGTCGTGGAGGTGGGCGCCTGCCGCGTGTGCGGCCGCGGCGGCGGCCATCGCGTTCTGCACCATCATCCGGGCGCGACCGTCGAAGGTCGCCGGCAGCGTGTGGACCCACGCGATCGGCATCGTGCGACGTCCCTCTCGGATCACCATCCGCTCGCCGAGCGCGCTCTGCTCGAGCACGACGGCCTTGCGGCCGCGCCGGACCCATCGTTCGATCAGCGTGTTCTCGGGATCCATCGAGAACAGGATCACGCTGCCGCTGCACGCGCGTCGCATCTCGAGGACGAGCGGGTCGTCGGCGTTGAGGACCGCCCATCCGTTCTTCGGCACGGCCTCGACGACCACCTGCTTGACGGCCGCGAGCTGCTCCAGCGTGTCGATGCCCTTGAGGCCGAGGTGATCACCCGTCACGTTGAGGACGACCGCGACGTCGTTGCGACCGTAGCCGAGCCCCTCGCGCAGGATCCCCCCGCGCGCGGTCTCGAAGACCGCGAAGTCAACGCGCGGGTTCTGCAGGACCATCTGCGCGGACTTCGGCCCGCTCGCGTCGGCCCGCCTGACGAGCCGCTCGTCGCTGTAGATCCCGTCCGTCGTCGTGAACCCGACGTGCCGGCCCATGCCGCGGAAGATGTGCGCGATCATCCGCGTCGTCGTCGTCTTCCCGTTCGAGCCGGTCACGGCGACGATCGGGATGCGCGCGTTCCCCCCCTCCGGGAAGAGCAGGTCGACGACGTGCTTCGCGACGTACTGCGGCTCGCCCTCGGTCGGGTGCGTGTGCATACGGAACCCCGGTGCGGCGTTCACCTCGACGATCGCGCCGCCGGTCTCCCGGACGGGCTGCGTGATGTCCGGCGCGAGGAAGTCGATCCCCACGACATCGAGCCCGACGACCCGGGCGGCCTCCTCGGCGATCTCGACGTTCTCCTCGTGCGCTTCCCACGT
>DASPIF010000358.1:0-3653 GCA_035629255.1 Actinomycetota bacterium
GAGCTCGATGCGGAGCGCGCTCCGCCGGAGGTCGCCCTGACGCTCGGGGCCGTGACCCGGCTCGCCCGTGAAGCCCGTCGAGGACGCGAGCATCCGGAACAGCCCGTTCACGGAGGTCTCGACGCCGGTGCCGATGTTGACCACGCGCCCCGAACCGCGTTCGGCTGCCAACGCGAAGGCGTGCACGACGTCGTCGACGAAGACGTAGTCGCGCGTCTGGTTGCCGTCGCCGAAGATCGTCGGGGTCTCGCCGGCGAGCATCCGCTCGCCGAAGATCGCGATCACGCCGGCCTCGCCGTGCGGGTCCTGGCGCGGGCCGTAGACGTTCGCGAGCGCGCACGCCATCCAGTCGAGCCCGTGGTAGCGCTCGTAGAACGCCAGGTAGTCGATCGCGACCCGCTTGCTGATCCCGTACGGTGAAACCGGCCGGCCCTGCGCGATCGCACTCTCCGGCGTGGGGACCTTCTTCGTGTCGCCGTAGAGCGTTCCGCCCGAGGCGGCGTACACGATCTTGCGGACCCCCGCGCGCCGGGCGCATTCGAGCACGTTGAGCGTTCCGAGCACGTTCACGGACGCGTCGACCTTCGGGTCGTCCATGGAGGTCTTCACCGCCGCCTGCGCAGCGAGGTGCATCACGACCTCGGGGCGATGGCGCTCGAACAGGTTCATCAAGCCGTCCGCCCGGATGTCCATGTTGAAGAACGTGAACTCCTTGCCGTAGCCGCGCGCCTCGGCCAGGTTCGCGATCTTGCCCGTCGTCAGGTCGTCGACGGCGATCACCCGGTGTCCCTCGGCGAGCAGCCGGTCGCACAGGTGTGAGGCGATGAACCCGGCGCCACCGGTGACGAGGTACGACGTCACGAGAGCTCCAGCGCCGGATCGGCCGCGACGCCGAGCGACGTGGTCTCGCCGCGACGCAGCCGCGAGGCGCCCGCGGCAGCGATCATCGCGCCGTTGTCCGTGCAGAGCGCCGGGGACGGGAACAGGATCCGCACGCCGGCCTCCTCTCCGGCCGACGTCATCCGCTCGCGGAGGCGGGAGTTCGCCACGACGCCGCCACCGAGCAGCACCGTACCGACGCCCATCTCGCCGGCGGCGCGAAGCGTCTTCGATACCTGCACGTCGACGATCGCCTCCTGGAACGACGCGGCGAGGTCGCCGACGTCGATGTCCCGGCCCGCCGCCCGCTCGGCCTTCACCCATCGCAGGACCGCGGTCTTCAACCCGGACAGCGAGAAAGCGTAGTCGCCGGAGCCCTCCATCGACCGGGGGAACGCGATCGCGTTCGGGTCGCCGTCGCGCGCGGCCGCGTCGAGCGCCGGTCCACCGGGGAAGCCGAGCCCGATGAACCGCGCGATCTTGTCGAACGCCTCGCCCGCGGCGTCGTCGACCGTCTGCCCGAGGATCCGGTAGCTGTGCTCGTCGGTCATGTGGACGAGCATCGTGTGGCCGCCCGAGACGACGAGGCAGACGTACGGCGGTTCGGCCGCGCCGTGCTCGAGGAAGTTCGCCCAGATGTGTCCCTCGAGGTGGTTCACCCCGACGAGCGGCACCCCGAGACCGAAGGCGAGCGCCTTCGCCGCGGCGATCCCCACCAGGAGCGCACCGACGAGCCCGGGGCCGACCGTCACCGCCACGCCCTCGAGATCGCGGAACCGGGCCCCGGCGCGCTCCAGCGCCTCGTCCAGGAGCGGGTTCAGGGCCTCCACGTGCGCGCGGCTCGCGACCTCGGGGACGACGCCACCGAAGCGGCGGTGCAGATCCACCTGCGTCGCGATCACGTTCGATAGGACGCGTCCGTCCTCCACGACGGCGACGGCCGTCTCGTCGCACGACGTCTCGATGCCGAGGACCTTCATCGGGGCAGCGGACCCTAGTCGGATCCGTCGGGTCGGACGTGGTCGGGCACGGAGGACATGAGGTCGGAAAGCCTCGCGCGGTACTCGGGCGTCCGGATGTCGTCGAGCCACATGATGACTGCGTCCTCGCTGATCTCTTGGTAGTAGTTCTTGCGCACGCCGACCGGGCGGAATCCGAACCGCGCGTAGACGCGTTGGGCGCGCCAGTTCGTCACCCGGACCTCGAGCGAGACCGCCTCCGCCCCCATGTCGATCGCCGCGACGATCAGATCGTGCAGGATCCGGCTCCCGATGCGCGAGCGCTGATGGACCGGGTCGACGGCGACGTTCGTGACGTGCGCCTCCTCGCCGTAGCAGATCAGCCCGCCGTAGCCGACGACGTCGCGGTCCAACCGAGCGACGAGGTAGCAACGGTTGCGTGACTCCGCCATCTCGGACAGGAACAGGTTGGGGCTCCACGGCCTCGGATAGACCTGCCGCTCGATCGCCATCACGCCGCGCAGGTGGCGACGGCGCATCCGGCTAACCTCGAGCCGCGGGCCCTCGAGCTCGGTGATCCCAGGCGATCTCCGCATCCGTCTTCCTCAGGTAGAGCGGCACGACATCGGTGAGGCGATCCGTCTCCTCGCGGATGAATCTCGGGACGGCGACCTCGACGAGCGCCGACGCCCACGGGTGCGCGAGCGCGGCGGGGGCGAACGCGGCTCTGGTCCCCGGTCGCTCGAGCACGTCGCGGTACAGGATGGCACCGTCGCCGACCAGGAGCACGTCCTCCGCGCGAGCTTCCAGCTCGGCGGCGAGCGCGTGCGGCGGCACGACCTCGTAGGGCCCCTCGCGGACGACGCCGCCGGGCACGCTCCGGTAGAAGCCGACGAAGACCTCGCCGCGCCGGGCGTCGAGGACCGCGGCGATCAGCCGGCGCGACGTGCGCACGGCGAACCCGAGGATGTCGAGGGACGCCATCCCGACGATCGGCAGGTGCTGCACCTGCGCGAGCGTCTTCGCCACCTCGACACCGACGCGCAGGCCCGTGTACAGGCCCGGCCCGATCCCGACCGCGATCCCGCCGAGCTGCCCCAGCTCGAGCCCGGACGAGGCGAGCAGGTGATCGATCTGCGGCACGAGCCCATCCTGCTTGCCGGGGCCGGCGACGCGCAGATCGGCGATCGGCCCGGTCTCCGAGCCGAGGGCGATCGACAGGTGGTTCGTCGCCGTGTCGATCCCGAGCACGATCACGCGGCCCACCCCTCGAGATCCCGCTCGAGCCGCTCCCATCGTTCCGACCACGTGGGGCCGACGCCGCGGACGCGGATCCGGCGGGCCGCATCGTCCCCGGTGGTCATCTCGATCACGAGGTGATCCGGCGGCAGGAGCGACTCCACCGCGTCCCCCCACTCGATCACCAGGACGGCTCCCTCGTCGATCCGCTCCTCGAGGGCGAGGTCGACGACGTCCTGTACCCGGTCGAGCCGGTACACGTCGACGTGCAGCAGGTCGACGCGTCCGGACCGGTACTCGCGGACGAGCGTGAACGTGGGGGACGCCACGGCCCCCTCATACCCCACGCCGCGCGCCACACCCTGGACGAGCGTCGTCTTGCCGGCGCCGAGCTCGCCGGTGAGCGCGACCCCGTCGCCCGGACGCAGCGACCCGGCGAGCGCAGCACCGATCGCGCGCGTCTCGTCGGCCGTGGGGGCGGACAGCTCGAGCTGCATGGAAGGAAGACTAGAAGAGCCCGAGCTGCTCCTCGAGGACGACGGGCGGACGGTGCTCCTCGAGCGCGGCGCGGATCTC
>DASPIF010000359.1:0-6001 GCA_035629255.1 Actinomycetota bacterium
CGCAGCACCAGCGCGACGTGGCGACGGCGGTCAAGAACGCCCGCGAGATGGCGCTGCTGCCGTACTCGACGCGATGAAGATCATCCTCCAGAAGCCGGTCGACAAGCTCGGCGCCCCCGGCGACATCGTCGAGGTCGCCGACGGCTACGCGCGCAACTACCTGATGCCGCGCGGGATGGCGGTCAGGGCGACGAAGGGCGGCGTCAAGCACGTCGATAGCCTCAAGCGCGCACACACGGTGCGCACGAACAAGTCGAAAGCAGAGGCGGAGCAGCTCGCCAGCCGGCTCATGGCCTCGCCGATCACGGTGAAAGCCCATGCCGGGGAAGAGGGCAAGCTGTTCGGCAGCGTCACCGCGAGTGATATCGCCGAGGCGCTCGACACGCAGGCGGGTATCCGCGTCGACCGGCACGACGTGCACGTCGGCGAGGCGATCCGCTCGGTGGGCGCGCACGAGGTGCGTGTCCACCTGTTCGCGGGCGTCGACCCGATCATCACGGTGACGGTCGAGGGCACCGAGTCGGCCTAGCGCGTTTCGGCGGTTCGTGGCGACCCCGGACGCTTCGGCGTTCGGGGTCGCTGCGTTTGGGAGGGTCGGGGGGTTGGCGGCGGGTCGGGCGGCCGGGCTGCTGACTCCGCGACCCTGTTCGCGGCCGCGCGACGGCTCCGGCGCTCGAGGAAGATCGCTCCGCCCCGCAGCCCTCTGGCCCGACCCGCCGCCGCACCGTGTCCGTGGCCCCGCACCCACCCGCCCGCTCGCGCTCGGGCTCGGGCTCTCTACCGACTCCAGATCCGCTCCCGGTCGACGCGGCGCGACCTCTCGCGAGCCAATGCTGATGCGGCACGTGTGGGTCCCGCGCCGGTTCCACGACGGTCGTGTGGCTCACCCGAGCGTCGATCGGATCGGGTTGCCATCGTGCCGGGGGCGGTGGCGGAGGGCTGCGGGGCGGAGCGATCCCAACCCGACGTTGGAGCGGGTCATCCGAGGGTAACGGGGGTCGCGGAGTCAGCAGCCCGCAGCCACCGCCTCCGGCCACCCCCAGCCGCCCCGTTTTGTCACTCTCGGGTGATACACACCTGTCCACATGGTTTCCCCCATGTGGAAGCGCAGGTCGGGGGCGGTATGACAAGGAATCTCGCGACGCGAGCAGCGGCGACGGTTATCCCCGCACGTATCCGCTGGGATCGCCTCGGCACCACGGATACGCTCCGCGCCGCATCGGGCTCGGGCGAGCGATCAGGGGGAGGGCGCAACGGTGGTCCGCGCGGCTGAGGACGTCCGGCGCCTGCGCCCGGATCGCGTCCCTCCCAGCAACCTCGAAGCCGAGGAGTCGGTCCTCGGTTCGATGATGCTCTCGGGCGAGGCGATCGCCGACGTCATCGAGATCGTCCAGCCCTCGGACTTCTATCGGAGCGCGCACGAGAAGATCTTCGCCACGCTGCGTGAGATCTACGGCCGCGGCGAACCCGTCGACGCGATCACCGCCGTCGAGGAGCTGAAACGGCGCCAGCTGCTCGAGGAGGTCGGTGGCCATCTCTACATCTCCGAGCTCGTCGAGCGGGTGCCGACGCCCTCGGCCGCCTCGTCCTACGCCCGCATCGTCGCGGAGACCTCGCTGCTGCGCCGGCTCATCAAGGCGGCCGCCGACATCATGGACGCCGCCTACTCGGCGCCCGAGGAGCCGGAGCGCGTCGCCGACGACGCCGAGCAGCGGATCTACGAGGTGGCGCGGCACGACGAGAAGGACCAGGTCGCCTCGCTCAACGAGCTCGTCGACCAGGCCATGGAGGATCTCGAGAAGATCCAGAACCGCGAATCGGCCTTCGCGGGCGTTCCCACGGGGTTCCAGGATGTCGACGCGCTCCTGTCGGGGATGCAGTCGGGGAACCTGATCGTCGTCGCGGCGCGGCCGGGCGTCGGCAAGTCCTCGTTCGTCACGAACCTCGCTCGCAACGTGGCGGTCGACTCGACGAAGCCGGTGGCGATGTTCTCCCTGGAGATGTCACGGTGGGAGATCGGGATGCGCTTGCTGTGCGCCGAGGCGCGCGTGCCCTGGGATCTGATCCGCAACAAGCGCGTCGCGGCCGACGACTGGTCTCGGATCGCGCAGGCAGCGGACACGCTTCACGACTCGCCCCTGTACATCGTCGACTCGGGCAACGTGACGCTCGTCGACATCCGGGCGAAGGCGCGTCGCTTGTCCGCTCGCAAGCAGGGTCTCGGGCTGATCATCGTCGACTACCTCCAGCTGATGTCGCACACTCGCCGAGTGGACAACCGCCAGCAGGAGATCGCCGAGATCTCGCGCGGGCTGAAGATGCTCGCGAAGGAGCTGCACATCCCCGTGATCGCGGTCTCGCAGCTCAACCGCGATCCCGAGCGGCGCCAGGACAAGCGGCCGCAGCTCTCGGATCTGCGGGAATCGGGCGCGATCGAACAGGATGCCGACGTCGTGATGTTCATCCATCGCGACGACATGGATCCCGCGAAGAAGGGGCTCGCCGACCTCATCGTCGCCAAGCACCGGAACGGACCGACCGGCACGATCCCGCTGACCTTCCTTCCGCACCTCACCCAGTTCCGCAACTTCCACGCGCCCGCCGGCGCGAGCGCTCCGGCCTGAGCGAGGGCCCCGCAGGATCGAGCGATCGCCCCCGCTACGCTCGCGCGATGACCGATCGTCGTCGGGTCCGTGCCGTGGCCCGTCGGCTCGAGCGGCACTGGGGTGAGCTCGAGCCGCCGCGACGTGCGGATCCGCTCGACGAGCTGATCCTGACGGTCCTGTCCCAGCACACCAGCGACCTCAATGCCGAACGCTCGTTCGCCGGGCTGCGCGCGACCTTCCCGACGTGGGATGCGGTCGTGGCGGCCCCGGTGGCGACCGTCGCGGACGCGATCCGCACGGGCGGCCTCGCGAACACGAAGGCGCCGAGGATCCAGGCGATCCTGCGCGAGATCGGCGAGCGCGAGGGTCGCTACGACCTCTCGGCGCTGCGCTCGATGGGCGACGCGCAGGCGGCGGAGTACCTGACGACGCTCTCCGGGATCGGGCCCAAGACGGCGGCCGTCGTGCTCGCGTTCGCGCTCGGGCGCAACGCGTTCCCGGTCGACACGCACGTCCACCGCGTCTCCACGCGCCTCGGTTGGATCGCGCCGAAGACGACGGCCGAGCGAGCGCATGCGCTCCTCGCCACGCTGATCCCGTCAGAGCTCCAGGTGCCGCTCCACGTCGGCCTCATCCGGCTCGGTCGCGAGATCTGCAAGGCGGGACGGCCCCGATGCGAGGAGTGCCCGGTGTTCGAGCTCTGTCCGACCGGTCCGGTCGTGCTCGGGGTCAGTCCACGCTCGCGCCGGCGCGCTCCCCCTCCCACACCGTGAACCGGCGGGCCTCCACCCGGCTCGCGGACCATGTCCGAGACCGACCACGGACCGGACCATCGCGCGGACAGGTCCGGCGTCGGCCAGGCGCTCCGGATCTCGAACCCCCCGGGGACGCGCGGCGAAGGAGCGATCGATCGCATCCAACGCCGGATCGTCCGGTCCGTCGAGCGGGCGCAGCAGGGACGCGTTGTTCGGAGCCTGGGCGACGACGATCCCGAGGTCGGCGAGCGAGACGTCATCTCCCACCACCGCGGGCGTCCCATCTCCCGGGACATCGCGCCGTTCGCCGCGCCGGGGTTGCGGAGCGCGTTCCGAGGAGGTTCAGCGCTCGCATCCGAGAACGGCCGTGGATCGCGGGTTGCGGAGAGCG
The DNA here is from genome assembly GCA_035629255.1 of Actinomycetota bacterium. Taxonomy (GTDB): domain Bacteria; phylum Actinomycetota; class UBA4738; order UBA4738; family HRBIN12; genus CALGFI01. Next base: position 3,753 of record DASPIF010000359.1, read on the forward strand.
GGCGAGGGGAATCGGACCCCCGTCTCAAGCTTGGGAAGCTTGCGTTCTGCCATTGAACCACGCCCGCAGACCCGACCCGCCGGGGCGGACCGGGTCCGTCAGTGTAGCGACGGCGGGAGCGCGCGTGCCCCCTGCTAGCCTCCGACCCCTCATGGCCGAGCACGATCCGGATCTTTGGCCGCGCGTCTTCTCGAAGGTCGCGGCGCGAGAATCGCTCTCCGCCGAGGAGGCCGCGGACGCGATGCGCCAGGTCATGGACGGCGAGGCGACGGCGGGGCAGCTCGGGGGATTGCTGATCGGGCTGCGGACGAAGGGGGAGACCGCGGAGGAGGTCGACGGGCTGGCCCGGACGATGCTCGCGTTCGCGACGCCCGTCGAGACGCCGGGTCCGGTGATCGACACCTGCGGTACCGGCGGTGACCGCGCCATGACCTTCAACATCTCCACGATCGCCGCGATCGTCGCCGCAGGCGCCGGCGCCCGCGTGGCGAAGCACGGGAACCGAGCCGCCTCGTCGCGGTGCGGGTCGGCCGATCTGCTCGAGGCGCTGGGTGTCCGCATCGACCTCGATGCGGAAGGCGTCGCACGGTGCCTCGCCGAGGTGGGGATCGCGTTCATGTTCGCGCCCGTCTTCCACCCGGCCACGGCGCACGCCGGTCCGGTCCGTCGCGAGCTCCGCGTCCCGACGGTGTTCAACTTCCTCGGCCCGCTCACGAACCCCGCCCGCCCGGCCGCGCAGGTGGTGGGGGTCTCCGACGCGACGATGCTGCCGCTGATGGCCGACGTCCTCGCGCGACGCGGCACCCGGGCGATGGTGTTCCGCGGCCACGACGGGCTCGACGAGCTCACCACCACCGGCCCCTCGACGGTGTTGGACGTCCGCGATCGCGCCGTGACCGAGCGCACGCTCGATCCCTCGGAGCTCGGGTTCCGGACCGCCGGGCTCGACGACCTTCGCGGCGGCGACGTGGCGACGTCGGTCACGATCGCGCGGGCGATCTTGACGGGTGAGCGGGGACCGCGGCGCGACGTCGTACTGCTGAACGCCGGCGCGGCGCTCGCGGTTGCCGATGTCGCAGCCTCGCTCCCCGAAGGGATCCAGGCGGCCGCCGCCTCGATCGACGAGGGCCACGCGAGCACGACGCTCGAGCGATGGATCGCGACGTCCAACGCCGGGGGGAAGGGGTAGCATCGCCCGCCGATGATCCTCTCCGACGTCGACATCAAGAAGGAGCTCGCCGCCGGGCGGATCGTGATCGAGCCGTTCGACGAAGCGGATGTCCAGCCGTCGTCGGTCGACCTCCACGTGGACGCGCAGTTCCGCGTCTTCGCGAACTCGCGCTACCCGTACATCGACGTCCGCACGCCGATGCCCGACCTGACCGAGCTGGTGGAGGTCACCGGCGACGACCCGTTCATCCTGCATCCCGGCGAGTTCGTCCTGGGATCCACGCTCGAGCGTGTCGCATTGCCCGACGACCTGGTCGCGCGGCTCGAGGGCAAGTCGAGCCTCGGACGGCTCGGGCTCCTGATCCACTCGACGGCGGGATACGTCGATCCCGGCTGGGACGGGTTCCTGACGCTCGAGCTGTCGAACGTCGCGAACCTGCCGATCACGATCTACCCCGAGATGAAGATCGGGCAGATCTCCTTCTTCCGCCTCACCACGCCTGCGGAGGTCCCCTACGGCTCGAAGTCGACGCGCAGCAAGTACCAGGGGCAGCGCGGGCCGACGGCGAGCCGGTTCTTCGAGGAGTTCGGCGACCGCTGACGCGCATCGACGCCGGCAGGCATCGCCCGCCGGCGCCGCATCCGCGCCTCCCCGCGTTCTCGGAGCCAACGGGCTCCGCAGATCTAGTCGGTGGGAGCGCCGACCTCTTCGTCATCCTCGTCCGTCCGTTCAGCCATCGCCTTCAGACTGCGGTACCACGAGTCCTCGTACGCGGTTTCGTCCTTCGGGTTCTTCGGCGGCTTCTTCGGTGTCTCGGCGGCTGGTGCTTCGTCGGTCTTGTCCTTCTTGAACATCGGCCCTCCCTTCGCGTCTATCGGTCGGAGCCGCCCACGTGGGCTCCGAACTCCACCGGGTGCAGGGCCGGTCCGATCCCCATCGACACGGCGGCCATCGCGGCTTGAGTGCGGTTCGTCACGCCGAGCTTGCGGAAGATCGCTGCCAGGTGGGCCTTGACCGTCTTCTCGGACAGGAAGAGCGCCCGCGAGATGTCGCGGTTGCTCTTGCCCTCGGCGAGCAG
>DASPIF010000360.1:0-9372 GCA_035629255.1 Actinomycetota bacterium
GATCAGCGGCGGGACCGACGTGTGCACCGCGTTCGTCACCTCGTCCCCCGTGCTCCCGGTGCACGCTGGCGAGCTCCAGACGCGCGGCTACGGCGCGAAGGTCGAGGCCTTCGACGGGGACGGCCGTTCCGTGGTCGACGAGGTCGGCGAGCTCGTCCTCACCGAGCCGATGCCGTGCATGCCGGTGTCCTTCTGGAACGACCCGGGGGGCGAGCGCTATCGCTCGAGCTACTTCGACACGTACCCGGGCGTGTGGCGGCACGGCGACTGGATCCGGATCACCTCGCGCGACACGTGCGTGATCTCAGGGCGGTCCGACGCGACGCTGAACCGCGGCGGCGTGCGGATCGGCACCGCCGAGCTGTATCGGATCGTCGACGGGCTGCCGGGCATCGTCGAGAGCCTCGTCGTCGACACCGGGACGATCGGTCGGGACGGCGAGCTGCTCCTCTTCGTCTCGCTCGAGCCCGGTGCAACGCTCGACGACGACCTCCGCCGACGGATCGCGTTGGATCTGCGGACCGCGCTCTCGCCGAGACACGTTCCCGACCGCGTCATCGAGGTCCCGGCCATCCCGAAGACGCTGAACGGCAAGCGCCTCGAGATCCCCGTGAAGCGGCTCCTCCTCGGCGACGCGCCCGGCGAGGTCGCGAGCGCGGGCGCCCTCGAGGATCCCGCGGCGTTCGAGACGTTCGTGCGACTGGCCGACGAGCTCCGCCGCTAGCTCCCGAGCCCACGGGCGCGGATCCCCGCGGTGCCGCCCTCGCCCGCGCCGACCGGAAGGTTGGCCCGCCGGACGGATCGTCAGCCGTCGACGACCGTCGTCGGGCCGGTGTGCAGGACGCACGCCGTCCGGCGCGCGTCGCCGATATCCACCAGCCGGACCTCGGCCACGGGCTCGAAGCCGACCGACACCGTCCCGGTGTCCACGCGCAGGGCGGTGACGGCGTGCCGCATCGACTCGGGGAGCGACCCGCCGTCGCCGAGCGCCGCGGCGGCGCCGGCGGCCTGCTCGGGCGTGTCGAAGACGAGGTCGCCCGAGAACTCGTCCTCACGTCGGACCGTCACGAGGGCGGTCCCGAGTTCGGGTCGCTGCTCGAGCTCACGCACGAGGTCGTCGAGCTCCCACCCGCAGACGGGCGTCGCGACGGGACATCGTGTGTGGAACCGGCACCCCTGCGGGGGCTTCGCGGGATCGGGGATCGCGCCGCTCAGCCGGATCGCCTCGCGGGCCGGATCCTCGTCGAGGCTCGGGTTCGCGTCGAGCAGCGCTCGGGTGTAGGGGTGCTTCGGGTCCTCGAACAGCTGCTCGGTCGTCCCGTCCTCCGCGATGCGCCCGAGGTACATCACGACGATGCGATCGCTCATGTGTCGCACCACGTTCAGGTCGTGGCTGATGAACAGGTACGTGAGACCGTGCTCGCGTTGGAGATCGTCCAGGAGGTTGAGGATCTGCGCCTGCACCGACACGTCGAGGGCGCTCGTCGGCTCGTCGAGGACGACGAACTCGGGATCGAGCGCGAGCGCTCGCGCGATCGAGATCCGCTGCCGTTGTCCGCCCGAGAACTGGTGCGGGTAACGGTAGAGGTGCTGACGACCGAGCCCGACCTGCTCGAGGAGCTCGACGACCCGTTGCATCAGGGCCGGGCCCGATGCCTCGTCGTGGATCCGCAGCGGCCGCGAAACGATGTCCCACACGAGGTGTCGCGGGTTCAGCGAAGCGAACGCGTCCTGGAAGACGACCTGGCAGTTGCGGCGGTAGACCTTCCGGAACCCCTTCGTCATCGCGTCGACACGGTGCCGTTCGTCGAGGCCGGCCATCTGGCGGCGCTGCGTCTCGCTCCGCTCGTCGATCGGCACGTCGAGCAGCGCGTCGAGTCGAGCGATCTCCTCCGCACGCATCCCGAAGTACACGCCACCGCCGGTGGGCGAAAGCAGCCCGCTGATGCATCGCCCGAGCGTCGTCTTGCCGCATCCGCTCTCCCCCACGAGGCCGACGGTCTCACCGCGTCGGATGTCGAAGCTCACCCCGTCGACCGCACGGACGTGGCCCGTCACGCGTTGCAGCACGCCCTCGCGGATCGGGAAGTGCTTCTCGACGCCGCGCAGGCTGATCACGTACTCGCTCGTGCGGGCCGCGCGCGCGAGGTCCTCGGCGGTCGCGACGCTCACGGGTGACCCCGGAACGGCATCGCCGCGGGATCGAGCCCCGCCTCGGCGGCGCGGACGTGCAGCAGGCAGGCCACCTCGTGATCGGGGACGCCCGGCGCGACGAGCGCCGGGTCGACCTGGACGCAGGCCGGAGCGGTGTGCGGACACCGCCCGGCGAACCTGCACGCGTCGGCCGGGTCGATGAGCTCGGGGACCGTGCCCTCGATCGCGACGAGCTGGCCGCGTCGCTGGGCGGAGGACGGGATCGCGCCGAGGAGCCCGCGCGTGTACGGATGGAGCGGGTCGGCGAACACCTGTTCCGTCGAGCCGACCTCGACCAGCCGGCCGGCATACATCACGGCGACCCGGTCGCTGATCCGCCGGACGAGCGAGAGGTCGTGGCTGATGTAGAGGACGGCGGCGTGATGCCGTTGCTGGAGGTCGGCCAAGAGGTCGAGGATCCGCGCCTGGATCGTGACATCGAGCGCCGTCGTCGGCTCGTCGGCGATCAGGAGGTCGGGATCGGCCGCCAGCGCCTGGGCGATCATGACACGTTGCTTCATCCCCCCGGACAGCTCGTGCGGGTACCGCTCCATGACCGCGCGGGGGTTCGGGATCCGCGTATCGGCGAGCGCCTGGGCGATCCGGTCGTCGAGCGCACGCCGCAGGCGGCGGTGAGGCGTCCGGAACGGTGGGACACGGAGGAGCCGGCGCTCGAGGAACCGGGAGCGCTGACGGGCGTCGCGCCGCAGCACGAGGTTCGCGTCATCGGGATCGACCCCGGCGGCACGGAGCAGTTCGCGCGAGCGGTGCTCCGCGAACACCTCCGCGAGCTGCGCACGAACGGTCATCGCGGGGTTCAGCGCCTTGCCCGGATCCTGGAAGATCATCGAGATGTGGTTGCCGCGGATCTGTCGTAGGCGGCGCTCGCCGACCCGCAGCAGGTCGATCGTTTCGATGCCCGACGCACCGCAGGCGGGACACCCCGTTCCGGCGCAGGCCGGACACCGCGAGGGGATGCGCCCCGTGCGATCGCACCGCGTGCAGCCGCCGCCGCCGCAGGCCGGGCAGGCGACCCGGGGACGGAACAGCGCTCGGCCGCCGGCGAAGATCCCGGGTGGCACGGGGACGAGCCGAAGGAGCGATCGCGCCGTCACGCTCTTGCCCGAACCGGTCTCGCCGACGAGGCCCACGGTCTCGCCGTCACGCATCTCGAGCGTCACGCCGTCGACGGCATGCGCCGTCCCCCGCTTCGTGGAGAAGTGAACGCGGAGGTCCTCGATGCTGAGCAACGGCGCAGCGCCGGGAGCGCGGCGGGCATCGCCTTCGACGACGTCGGCGGTCAGGCTCATCGCCCCTCGGTCCTCGGGTCGAGGACGTCCCGCATCCCGTCGCCCACGAGGTTGAACGCGAGCGACCAGAGGAAGACCATCGCGCCCCCGAACGTCGCGACCCACCATCGGCCGGCGATGATGCCCTCGCGCCCCGAGCTGACGAGGTTCCCCCATTCGGCGAGTCCCGGCTCGGCCAGGCCGATGAAGCTCAGCGTGGCCGCGAACAGCACCACGTGGCCCGCTTCGAGGGTCGCTTGCACGATCACCGGGGTGATCGCGTTCGGCAGCACGTCCTTGCGGTAGATCCGCCACCGCGAGTCCCCCATCACCTTCGCGGCGTCGACGTACTCGTTCTCGCGGACGTGCAGGATCTGTCCGCGGATGATGCGCGCGTACTTCGGCCATCCGAGGATCGAGATCGCGAGGATGATGTTGCGGAACGACGGCCCGAGGACCGCGGCGATCGCGAGCGCCATCACGAGCTCGGGCACCGCGAGGGCGACGTCGACGATCCGCATCAGGACGTCGTCCCACCGGCCGCCGAGGAACCCGGCGAGGCTCCCGATCGTGATCCCGACGACCGACGTCAGCGTCACGACGATGATCGCGAGACGCAGGGACGTCCGCGCGCCCCACACGACCGCGTAGAGCACGTCGCCCCCGTCCGGCCCGGTGCCGAGCACGTGGCCGGCGGTCCCAGGGGGCGCGTTCACGTTGTCCCAATCGCGAGGCATCTGGTACGGGTCCGGACTGTTCGGCTCGATCAGCAGCGGCGCGAAGACCGCCATCCCGACGAGGACCGTGATGATGATCGCGCCGATCAGCGTCGTCGGACTGCGAAGCGCCTGGCGGGCGAGGCCGCCGACGCGACGGAGACGGGCTCGGGTCACGTCCCACCGCGCAGGCGGGACGGGGGCGCGGGCGATCGGGTGGGTGATGTCGCTCATCGACTCACGTCCCGAGCACGACCCGCCGGTCGAGGTACGCGTACACGACGTCGACGACGAGGTTCACGACGAGGAAGACCAGGCTCGTCACCAGCACGACGGCCATGATCGTCGCGCGGTCGCCGCGGATGATGCCGTCGGTCGCCCACTGGCCCATCCCGGGCCATCGGAAGACGTTCTCGACGACGACCGATCCCTGCAGGAGCACGCCCCACGACAGGCCGATCACCGTCACGGTCGGAACGAGCGCGTTGCGGCGTGCGTGCCGCCGGATCACCAGCCGCTCGGGGAGTCCCTTGGCTCGTGCGCTGTCGACGTAGTCCTCTCCGAGCTCCTCGACGAGCGAGGACCGCATCATCCGAGCGACCACCGCCATGCCCTCGAAGCCGAGCACGAACGCGGGCAGGGCGAGGTGGCGGAGCGCATCGAGGAGCGCGGAGACGTTCAGGTTGAGCACCGCGTCGACCGTGTAGAAGCCCGTGACGTGGACGATCTGGGAGTACGGCCCCTCCTCGAACCGTCCGAGCGGCGCGATCGGGATGACGAGGTAGAAGAGGATCACCATCAGGAGGGCGAACCAGAACAGCGGCAGGCTCGCCCCGCTGACGGTGAGCACGCGTGTCAGGTGGTCCGCGAACCGGTTCCGTCGGGCGCCGGCGTACGTGCCGAGCCCGATCCCGAACAGCACCGCGAGCACCATCCCTGCGGTCGCGAGCTCCATCGTCGCGACGAAGCGCGAGGGCAGCACGTCGGACACGGGCGCGACGGAGACGCCCGACCATCCGAGATCACCGCGGAGCACGCCGCCGATCCACGCGAGGTACTGCACCGGAAGCGGCTCGTCGACGCCGTACCGCTCCTCGAGCGCCGCGACCTGTTCCTGGGAGAAGTCGTGCTCGAGGTAGATCGCGATCGGGTTCCCGCCGATGCGCGAGAGCCCGAACACGATGACCGTCACGGCGAACAGGACGAGCGGGAGCTTCAGGAGCCGGCGGATGACGTACTGCCGGACCTGCATCGTCTAGCGTCGCTTCGGGTCGGTCGTCGTGACGGTCCCCGGGACCGCGATCACCCCTTCGTGTAGAACTGCCACCTCGGCATCACCCAGAGCGGGTTGTAGACGAAGTCCTGCACCCAACACTGGAAGATCTGCACGTTCTGCTCGTCGGCCGCCCAGACCCACATCGGATCGTCGTGCAGGAGCGGCAGGATCTGGTGGTACAGCGCCTCGCGTTCGGCCGGATCCGTCAACAGCCCGGCCTCCTCGATCATGCTCGCGATCGTGTCGGGATCCTCGTACCCGTTGCGGAACCCGAGCGTCTCGCCCCACTCGCCGTCCGGGTGGTAGTAGAAGTCCATGAACTGATGGGGGTCGGAGAACGGCTCCGCGTTCTTCACCCACATCGGGTACTGGAACGGCACCGTCGCGTGCTCCTCGTCGTACCGTGCCTCCGGCACGATCACGAGGTTGATGCGGAAGTTCGGGTTGAGGCTCTCGAGCGAGTCCTTCATGACCTGTGCCACGCCGACCATCGTCGGGTTGTTCTGCTCGGCCATGATCGACGCCGTGAAGCCCTGATCCCACCACCCGCTCTCGCGGAACAGACGCTCGGCCTCGGCGAGATCCTGCGAGTACTTCGGTGCGTTCTCGTCGTACCCGAGGACGGGGGGCGGCAGGTACGTCGGGATCGCGCCGAATCCGCCGAGGACGCCGTTGATGTAGCCCTCGTAGTCGAACGCGTAGTTGAAGGCCTGTCGCACGCGCTTGTCCCAGAAGAAGTCGGCCGGGATCGTATCGCTGTCGGGCAGCGTGGCCGGATCGATGTTCAGGTTGAACGCCAGGTGCAGCGGCTCGAGGAGGTACCCCGACTCGTCGAAGCAGACGTTGTCGCTGCCCTGGAGCTCCTCGACGAACTGCGGGGTCGGCTCGATGATGTCGTAGTCGCCCGCCTGCATGCCGAGGACGCCGACGCTGTTGTCGGTGACGACCTCCCACGTCGCATCGAGCGGCGGTGCGCCGTTCCAGTAGTCCTCGAACGCCTCGAACTCCAGGCGCACACCGCGCTCCCAGTTCACGAGCTCGTACGGCCCCGTCCCGACCATGTTGGTGTCCATGAACTCGTTCGGCTCGCCGGCGACGACGCCGCCGTTGGCCTCCACGGCGTCCTGGCTCACGATCGCCGCGGGCGTCGAGTACACGACCGTGGTCAGCCACAGCGACAGCGGCTCGTTCAGCGTCACCTCGAACGTGAGGTCATCGACGACGCGCATGCTCGCGATCGAGTCGGTCAGCTTGAACGCCTGGCTCTCCGGCAGGTCCATCGTCATGACCCGCTCCCAGGAGAACAGGACATCGTCCGCCGTCATCTCGGTGCCGTCGTGGAACAGGACCCCCTCGCGGAGCGGGAACGTGTACGTCAAGCCGTCCTCGGACACGAGGCCGTTCTCGATCGTCGGGACCTCGGTCGCGAGCCCGGGGACGAGCTCGGCGCCCTCCGGTGCGATGTCGACCAGGGTCTCGTAGGACTGGATGATCGCCCGCGCGCCGCGGCCACCCTCGTCGACGCGCGCCGGGTCGAGGCCCTCGGGCTCGCCGCCGAGGGCGTGGATCAGGACCCCCGGGTTCTCGACCTCGACACCACCGTCGCCGGTGCTCGGGCCCGGCTCGTCGCCGCCGCCCTCGTCTTCGGGCGTGGCGGCACCGGTGCACGCCGCCGCGAGGAGCGCCAGGACCAGCGCCGTCGCGGCGAGCCGGGATCGCGGCCCGCCGCCCGAGGTCAACCCGCGGGCGAGCGGGCCGCGACGACCGGCGTCTCGAGCGGGCGCGTCGTCGACCGCACCGAGAACCCTTCGCGCGGAGCGTCCGAGCCGGAGGAACCGTTGCATCGCGCCGAACCCCCTTCCGGGAGCCGGAGCATTGCCGGCCCCGCGTCGCGGCGACGCTAGAGCGCACCCGCGCCGGGGCGCAAGGCAACTCCTTCCATCTCGAAACGAACCGCGTGCTCAGGCGTCGCGAGGCGGGATCACCGGCAGAAGGACGGAAGGGGCGCCGTCGCCCCCGAGGTGCAACGTGGTGGTTCCGCCGAACACCTCGCGCGGCCGATCGCCCGGGTCGGCGTGCGTGTAGATGCCGACGCCGCGCATCGCCGAGCCCTGGAAGTGCCCCAGGTGCGCGGCCTCGGCGCCCCCGTACTCGTAGTCGCTCCCGCGGACCGTGAGCGCCAGGCGGTAGCCCGCCGGCAGGACGATGCTCGTCGGCCAGATCTCCACCTCGAGCTCGACGGGCTCGCCCGGCGTCAGCGGGAGCCGTCGCGTATGGCGGTGGACCGGCCGCCACGGCTCCGAGAGATCGGGGTCCAGCTCGCGGTGCGACGCCCGGAGCCACCCGTGACCGAGCGGCGTGTGGGGGTCCACCGCGCCCTGGAAGACCACCTCGTCGCCGTCCGGCGCGAACGCCCGCAGGACGAGGAACAGGTCGGCGTCGGTCGTCGAGGACGAGACCACGAGGTGCGCCGAACCGGGACCCGTGATCTCCGTCTCGCGCTCGAACGGCGCGAGCTCGAACGTGACGCCGGGACCCATCGCGTCGAACGACACGGTCGCGCGATCGGCCGGCGGCTCGTCGGCGAGCAGGCCGTCGGCCGTCAGGTAGCGGGGCGTCCACACGGTCCGCGAGATCGGCCAGTCGTCCTCGGTCCGGTCGACGAACCCGCCGTCCACGGTGCGGACGCGGAGCATCACCCGCGGCTGCTCGTCCCACCCGTTCTCGGCGTCCTTGAGGAAGCGGTCGAGGAACCGCCGCTGCAGGTCCACGCCGTACCCGGTGTAGAACTCGGTCCAGTGCTCGCGACCGTGGATCTCGAGCCACTTGCGCTCGGAGGCCGAGCGGACGAACCCCTCGACGTTGCCGCGGAGATGACGGGCGACGCCGCCCCAGTTCCCGCTCGAGAGCAGCGGCACGGTGATCCGCTCGAACACCGCGGACCGCTCACGGTGGAACGCGTCGTCGAGCGGGTGCGACCGGACGTCCGCGCCGTAGTCCGTGCGGTTCGCCGCGAGCTCGTCGTCGGGGAGCGTCTCGGGGCCGGTGACGAGCTCCTGGGTGTGGGGGTTCGTCGCGCCGCGGTCGCCGAGGCCGTGTTGCACGGTCGTGATCGTCCGGCGGAACCACACGTCGACCGCCTCGCACAGGATCCCGCCGTGGAAGAACATGTCCCGGTAGAAGTCGCTCACGCCCTCCCACGGCACGATGGCCTCGAGGTGCGGCGGCTGCGTTCCCGCCACGAGCCACTGCGTGATCGCGTAGTACGAGATGCCGAGGAGACCGACCTTCCCGGTGCACCACGGCCGCGTCGCGACCCACTCGATGCAGTCGTGGAAGTCCCTCGTGCCGCGCATCGCGTACGGCTCGATCCTGCCCGGCGACCGGCCCCACCCGCGCGCGTCGACGCGGACGCAGGCGTACCCGAACGGCACCCATCGCTCCGGGTCGGGCGTCTCCCACGCTTGATAGCGGCCGCTCGAGCCCTCGAGGACCTCGGGGTGCTCCTCGACGAGCCTCCGCCACGCATCCGGATAGCCGTCCTCGAACACCAGACCCTTGGCGTACGGCCCGTAGGTGACGAGGGCGGGGACCGGCTCGTCGTCGTCCGGCCGGTACACGTCCGCGCGCAGGACGACGCCGTCGTCCATCTCGATCGGGAGGTCCCACGCGATCCGCATGCCGTCGCGGACCTCGGTCGGTGCCGTCTCCGGCGCCGTCATCCGTCGGCGGCGGGGATGACGGGCAGGAGCAGCGACGACGGATGCTCGCCGCCGGTGTGGACCGTCGTGGTTCCGGCGTAGGCCGCGTCCCCGCGCGACGCCGGGTCGGTGTGCGTGTAGATCCCGACGCCGCGCATCTTGCTCCCTTTGAAGTGGCTGAACTCCGGCACGTCGTC
>DASPIF010000361.1:0-4947 GCA_035629255.1 Actinomycetota bacterium
CGGCGCGATGACCCGCGAGACGCCGAGGTCCTTCATCGCCCACGCGTTCGCGAGGTACGGGATCCGGTGCGGCGGGTGCTCGTGGTGGACGCCGTGTCGCGGGATGAACGCGACCCGCCGCCCGCCGACCTCGCCCACGACGGGCGGCGCGGACGGCGCGCCGTAGGGCGTGTCGACCTCGACCGTCTCGGTGTCCTCGAGGAACGAATAGAACCCCGAGCCGCCGAAGACCCCGATCTCCGCGGTCGTCACGATGCGTCCTTGGATCCGCCCGTGCTCGAGCCCGTGCTCGACCCCGACGTCGACGCGGAGCCCGTGTCCGAACCCCCACTCGATGTCGAGGCCGCGTCCTTGGTCGTGGACGTCGGTTTGTCGCCCGAGGGCTCGGTCTTGGACGCGCCGTCGGCCTCCTTCTTGGTGCCGGAGCTCGCGCCGCTCTTGCGGCTGTCGGTCGCGTAGAACCCGCTGCCCTTGAACACGATGCCCGCGGGATGGAAGACCTTGCGGAGCGGCCCGCCGCAGACGCCGCACGTCGTGAGCGGATCCTCGGTGAAGCGCTGGAAGACCTCGATCTGGTGGCCGCAGGACGTGCAGGCGTACTCGTAGGTCGGCATCGCGCCCGAGTGTACGGGAGGGTTCTCCCGCCCGCGGCCTCGAGGCGTGTGGCGGGAGGGGGAGGGGTATGCTCGCGCGCAGTCGCCCCCCGCGGACCCCGAGGAGCCCGTCGTGACCAAGATCCGCAAGGCCGTGATCCCCGCCGCGGGACTCGGGACGCGCTTCCTGCCCGCGACGAAGGCGCAGCCGAAAGAGATGCTGCCGCTGATCGACAAGCCCGCGATCCAGTACGTCGTCGAGGAGGCCGTCCGCGCCGGGCTCACCGACATCCTGATCATCACGGGACGCGGCAAGCGCACGATCGAGGATCACTTCGACCGCTCCGTCGAGCTCGAGGTCTTCCTCGAGGCGAAGGGCAAGTTCGACGAGCTGAAGCAGGTCCGCGAGATCAGCGACATGGCGACGATCCACTACATCCGCCAGCGCGACGCGCTCGGGCTCGGGCACGCGGTGGGCGTCGCCGAGGATCACGTCGGCGACGAGCCGTTCGCCGTCCTCCTCGGCGACGACATCATGGCCGAGTCGAACCCGCTGCTCCCCGAGATGCTGCGGATCCACGAACGCTACGGCCGCAGCGTCCTCGCTGCGATGCAGGTCTCGCGGGAGGAGATCTCGCTGTACGGGTGCATCGATCCCGAGTTCATCGAGGACGACCGTCTGGCGCGCGTCATCTCCGTGATCGAGAAGCCGAAACCCGAGAACGCGCCGTCGACGCTCGCCGCGATCGGACGGTACGTGCTGACGCCGGAGATCTTCGGTGTGCTGAAGACGCTCGATCCCGGCGTGGGCGGCGAGATCCAGCTGACGGACGCCTTGAACGTGCTCGCGCAGGAGCAGGCCGTGTACGCGTACGTCCTCGAGGGCGGCCGCTTCGACGTCGGGAACAAGCTCGACGCGGTGAAGGCGACCGTCGAGCTCGCGATCGATCGTGAGGACATCGGTAAGGACATCCGGCGGTGGCTCGCGGACCTCGTCGAGCGCAAGAAGCTGCTCTGACGTCGCCTTCCGGCGTCCGCCGGACCCGTCGATAGACTCGCTCGCATGGCGACCGCTCCTCTGCACGACCACGACAGCGGCGAGGGGCTCGTCCCCGTCGACGAGGCGCGCGAACGCGTCCTTTCGAAGATCGCGCCGCTCCAGCCGCTCGAGCTCCCGTTGACCGAGGCGTTCGGGTGCGTGCTCGCACGCGACGTCGTGGCCGAGCGCGACATCCCCGAGTTCGCCTCGAGCGCGATGGACGGGTTCGCGGTGCGATCGTCCGAGGTCGCCGACGCGACGACCGCGTCACCGGTCGAGCTCCGCGTCGTCGGCCGCGCGCTGATCGGGCAGCGCCCCGAGGGGACGGTCGGTGGGGGCGAGGCGATCTCGATCGCGACCGGAGCGCCGATCCCGGCGGGCGCGGACACGATCGTGCCGATCGAGGACTGCCAGACGTCCGGCGATCGTGTGCGCATCCTCCGCGGGACGAGCGCCGGCAAGCACGTGCGCCCCGCGGGCGAGGACGTCAAGGCCGGCGAGCCGCTGCTGCCCATCGGACGTCGCATCCAGGCGCCCGAGCTCGGGCTGCTCGCGACGGCGGGCGTCTCGCATCCGCTCGTCCGCCCGCGGCCGCGCGTGACGGTGATCTCGACCGGCGACGAGCTGATCCCGCCGACGCAGACACCCGAGTTCGGCCAGATCCGCGACTCGAACGCCTACACGCTGTTCGCGGCGCTCCGCGAGGCCGGCGCGGTCCCGACGCTCGCGGGGATCGTCCGCGACGACGTCGACGCGCTGAAGGACGTCGTGCTCTCGCACCTCGTGCAGTCCGACGCGTTCGTCTCGAGCGGCGGCGTCAGCGTGGGCGAGCGTGACGTCGTCAAGGCGGCGTTCTTCCGCCGCGGCGACCTCGACTTCTACAAGGTCGCGATGCAGCCGGGGATGCCGCAGGGCTTCGGGCACATCGAGGGCAAGCCGTACTTCGGCCTGCCGGGCAACCCGGTCAGCGTCTTCGTGAGCTTCGAGCTGTTCATCCGGCCGGCGCTGATGAAGATGATGGGACGCCGCTCACTCGCGCGCCCCGAGATCACCGCGAAGCTGGACGCGGAGGTGACCGGTCCCAGGGGGAAGACGCAGTTCGCGCGGGTCCGCGTCAAACGGACCGCGCAGGGATGGATCGCCACGCCGACCGGCTCACGCGGGTCGAACCTGTTCGCGACGGTCGCCCGCGCGAACGCGCTCGCGGTGATCCCGCCCGGGATCGAGACGGCGAACGCCGGGAGCGAGGTCCGCGTCATGCTCTTCCGCTCGATGGAGGACTGAGCGTGTCGCAAGCCGGTCGATCCGAGGGCACCGCTCGGATCGTCGAGGTCGGCGGCAAGGCGGCAACCGACCGGGAGGCGGTCGCCGAGTGTGTGGTGTCGATGACGGCCGACGCGGTGGCGCAGCTCGTTGCCGGGACGAGGAAGGGCGACCCCCTCGAGGCCGCGAGGGTCGCCGGCGTGATGGGCGTGAAGCGGACGCCGGATCTGCTGCCGTTCTGCCACCCGATCGCGATCACGGGCGCCGAGGTCGTCGTGCGCCCCTCGGAGGCCGAGGGGCGCATCACCGTCACCACGACGGTCCGAGCGCACGACCGCACCGGCGTCGAGATGGAGGCATTGACGGCCGCCGCGGTCGCGGCGTTGTCCCTCTACGACACCGCCAAGGCGTTCGACCGGGCGGCTCGGATCGACGGGTTGCGGCTCCTGTCCAAGCGCGGCGGGAAATCCGGCGACTATCACGCCGACGGCGCCTGATCGAGACGCGCTGCGCGGATTCGTAGCAACGCCCCGGCACCGTCCAGGGCTCGGAGCAGCACCGCCGTGTCGCCGAGAACTTCGGCGTTGGTATTTGTAGACCCACAGATCCGCTGCTACGGTGCCGCCCCAGCCAGGAAGTGACGACGGACCGGGGATCCGGACGCTGCGGAGGGGCTGGGGATGGGTTGGTTCCTGCTCGGTGGCCTCGCCATCATGTGGGTCGCGTTCCTCCTCCCATCGAGGAGGCATCCCCCGGGACGTTCGGTGCCAGGATCGGTGGAGGACTTCGGCCGGAAGATGGATCTGCTCGCGGATACCGGAAGCAGCGGCTCGGGCCGCTACATCATCACCCCTCGCAAGGGCATGGCGTTCGTCGGCGCGCGCGACCGGGCGAAGGAGCGCGCTCGCGACCGTCGGCGCCGCGTCTTCGTCCTCCTCCTCGAAAGCATCGGGCTCACGGGCCTGATCGGGCTCGCCCCCCCGCTCCGCGTGATGTGGTACCTCACCGCCGGGCTGCTCGTCGCGCTCGGCGTGTACGTGTGGATGCTCGTCTCGATCAAGGCGCATGCGAGCGATGCACGCGAACGCATCCGTGCGACCGCCGCGCCCGAGCGCGTCGCCGCCGCGCGGCAGCGCTACGCCGCCGACGCGTCGAGCCGGACCCCGCGTCCCGCGTTCAACGGGCTCGCGACGGTCGCGGCCGACGATCTCGCCGCGATCGTCGTGAAGCCGGCTCGCGAGAGCTACGCCGGCATCTGACGTCCTCGACGTGGATCTCGACCACGTCGCCTCCGCGATCCGCGAACGGTTCGACGCGCGCATGCAGGCGCGCGAACGAGCGCTTCCCGCTTCGCGCGCGGCGATCCGCTCCTGCGCGAACGCCATCCGGGCGCTGCACCGCGAGGATCTCGAGACGGCCCACCGCCTGATGGATGAGGCGAAGGCCGCGCTCGACCAGGGGCTCGCCGCCGTGGCAGGACATCCGGAGATCCGGTTCGCGGGGTACCTCCAGGACGCGCAGAAGGAGTACGCCGAGGCGCGGGTCACCGAGGGCATCGTCACCGGCAGCACCGACGTGCTGACGCCGGGGGAGCTCGGCGTGGAGGATGCTCCCTACCTGAACGGGATCGCCGAGGCGGTGGGGGAGGGACGTCGACACGCGCTCGACCTGTTGCGGCACGGTCGCGTCGACGACGCCGAGGCGACGCTCTCGGCGATGGACGACCTGTACTCGGTGCTCGTGACGATGGACTATCCGGACGCGATCACCGGCAACCTCCGGCGGACGACGGACATCGCGCGGAGCTTGATCGAGAAGACGCGCGGAGATCTGTCCGTCGCCCGGGTGTCGAAGGACCTGCACGACGCGCTCGACCGTCACGCGCGCGAGATCCGAGGCGAAGGAGGGCGTAGTGGCCGTACGTCGTGACACGATCCGCAAGCAGTTCCTCGACGCGGTGCAACCGCACCTCGAGCCGGGCGAGCAGCTCGTCGCCGGCGCGCTCTGCGCGAGCGGGCCGAGCCCGTGGCTCCTCAGCGGCCTGTTCGGCTA
>DASPIF010000362.1:0-10926 GCA_035629255.1 Actinomycetota bacterium
CGGTCAGTGAGAGCAGGAAGATCGTGAGCAGCCCGGCGAGCGCCGGCGAGCGTCGCGCGAGCCCGCCGTACGACTCGAGCGACGTGTTCCGCTCGCCGCGCGAGGAAACCAGCATCACGACGCCGAACGCGCCGACGATCGTGGCGGCGTATGCGATCAGGTAGTAGAGCGACGCGCGGATCCCGACCGCGCCCGCGGCGGTGAGCCCCATGAGGACGAACCCGGCGTGGCTGATGCTCGAGTACGCGAGCATCCGCTTGATGTCGCGCTGCGCGATCGCGAGCACGCTGCCGACGACGACCGAGATCCCGGCGAGCGCCCACACGACCGGCCGCCAGTCCCACGTCAGCGGCTGCAGCGCCACGTTCAGGACGCGGATCAGCGCCGCGAAGGCGGCGACCTTGGTAGCCGCCGACATGAACGCCGTCACGGCGGTCGGCGCGCCCTGGTACACGTCGGGCGTCCACATGTGGAACGGCACGAGCGAGACCTTGAACGCGAACCCCACCGCCAGGAACCCCATCGCGGCGAGCGCGAGCGCCTGGCTCCCGGTCTGCCCCGACAGCGCGTTCGCGATGTCGGCGAGGCGCGTCGACGCCGTCGCGCCGTATGCGAACGCGATGCCGAACAGGAAGAAGGCCGAGGAGAACGCACCCAGCAGGAAGTACTTCATCGCGGCCTCGACCGAACCCATCCGGCGGGACGCGCCCGTCAGCACGTAGAGCGACAGCGACAGGATCTCGAGCGCCAGGAACGAGACGATCAGGTCCGTCGACGCCGCGAACAGCGTCATCCCAGACGTTGCGAACAGCACCAGCGCGGGGAACTCCTCGCGATACTCGCCGCTGCGACGGAAGTAGTGGTGGCCGAGCAACAGGCCGAGCGCTGCGACGCCGAGCAGGATCAGGCGGACGACGACGCCGAACCGGTCGACCGCGACGGTCTCGCCGAGCACCGTGGGGTTCCCGCCCCAGTCCCACAGCAGCAGCGACGCGACCGCGGCGCCGGCGGTGCCGGCGAGCGAGAGCAGGAGGAGCGCGACGGGCTCGGCACGGCGCACGATCGCGCCGGCGAGGAGGATCACGATCGCCGTCCCCGCGAGGATCAGCTCGGGGAGCATCGGCAGGACGTCGATCCTCGGGGAGGGTCCGCCCTCGACCTGGGCGAGGAGGCCGATCACGGCGCCGCCTCTTCCGCGCGGGCGAGCAGTTCCGGCGGCGGTTCGTACGACGGCTCGATCCCGGCGCGCAGCCCACCGGGCAGGTCGGGCTGGTCGATCTCGACGGCCTGGACCCACCGGACGACGCCCTCGCTCGACGGGTTGATGCGGTCGAGCGCGACCTTCGGATACACGCCGATCACGAGCATCGCGACGATCACGGGGACGGCGGCCGCGATCTCACGCGGCAGCACGTCGCGCAGGCCCGACCAGCGCTCGACGGCGGGGCCCTGGAACGTCTTCTGGTACGCCCACAGCATGTAGATCGCCGCGAGCACGACGCCCGTGACCGCGATCGCCCCGATGATCCGGCTGTCGGCGAACGCGCCGAGGATCACGAGGAACTCGCCGACGAAGTTGTTGAGGCCCGGAAGCCCGATCGAGGAGAGCGTGGCGACGAGGAAGATCGCGGCGATCCACGGGGTGACGCGACCCAGCCCGCCCATCTCCCCCATCTCGCGGGTATGCGTCCGGTCGTAGACCATCCCGATCGCGAAGAAGAGCAATCCGGTCGACAGCCCGTGGTTGACCATCTGCAGGACCGCGCCGCTCATCCCCTCGGGGCTCAGCGTGAAGATCCCGAGGATCACGAACCCCATGTGGCTCACGGACGAGTACGCGACGAGCCGCTTCACATCCGTCTGCATCATCGCGACGATCGCGCCGTACACGATCCCGATCACCGCGAGCACCGCGATCGCCTCGGCGAAGAACCTCGACGCCTCGGGGAACAGGTCGAGGTTGAACCGGAGGAGGCCGTACGGTCCGGCCTTCAGCAGCAGCGCGGCCAGGATCACCGAGCCCGCCGTCGGCGCCTCGGTGTGCGCGTCGGGCAGCCACGTGTGGAGCGGGAAGAGCGGGACCTTGACGGCGAACCCCACGAAGAACGCGACGAACAACCACCGCTGCACGTCGACCGGGAGCGCGAGCTGCTCCATCGCGCGGATGTCGAAGCTCCCCGCGCCGAGCTGCTGCGACGTCTGGAACCACAGGTACAGGATCCCGACGAGGATGAACGCCGATCCGAGCATCGTGTAGAGGAAGAACTTCACGCTGGCGTACACCCGCCGCGTCGAGCCCCAGATCCCGATGATCAGGAACATCGGGAACAGCAGCGCCTCGAAGAACACGAAGAACAGCAGCAGGTCGAGCGCGACGAACGACCCGAGCACGACCGTCTGGAGGGCGAGCATCAGCCCGACGAACAACGGCACGCGACGGTCGAGCCCCCACGACGCGACCAGCGCCACGGGGAACATGAACGCCGTCAGCACGACGAGCCAGATGCTGAACCCGTCCACGCCCACGAGATAAGAGAGCCCGGCCGACTCGACCCACGTCGCCTGCTCGACGAGCTGATAGCCCGAGCGCGACGGGTCGAACGCGCCCAGCGCGCCGAACGCGAGGACGAGGTCCGCGACCATCACGACGAGGCCGACGATCCTCGCGGTCGTGTCCGGGATCCCGCGCCACAGCAGCAGCACCGGGATCCCGAGGAGCGGGACGAACACGACGAGGCTCAGCCAGCGCACGTCAGAACCTCAGGCCCAGGTAGAGGAGGAGCGCCGCCGCCCCGAGCAGGAACGCGAGCGCGTACGAGCGCACGAGCCCACGCTGGAGCACGGGCGCGAGCCTCGAGGCGCGTCCGACGCCCTCGGCGACCTCGTTCACCGCCGCGTCGACGACGCGGTCGTCGGTCTCCCGGAGGAAGCGGCCGAACCCGAGGCCCGGCGCCCGGACGAGCCACGCGTAGAGCGAGTTCACGTAGAACGCGTTCGCGAGCCATCCCTGGAGCTCCGGCTGCCGCTCGGGGAACGCCTCCCAGTCGACCCTCCCGGATCCCCAGACCAGCCACGCGACGCCGACCGCGAGCACCGCGATCACGGCGGCGATCCCGACGAGGGTCGCCTCGGAGAGCGCGCCGTGGCCGTGCTCGGCGACCCCGATCGTCGGCTCGAGGAAGTGGTCGAGCCGACCGCCCTCGGCCGTCAGCCCGAGGATCGCCCCGGCGACCACGGCCCCGACCGCGAGCAGCGCGAGCGGGACGTGCATCAGTGCCGGCGCCTCGTGCGCGTGGACGTCGGTCCGCTTGTGGCCGAAGAAGGTCAGGAACAGCGGGCGCCCGATGTAGATCGAGGAGAAGAACGCACCGATCGTGGCGAGGATCCACGCCCAGTCGCGGCCGCTCGTCGAGGCGAACCCGACGATGTGGTCCTTCGCGAAGAACCCCGCGAGCGGTGGGATCCCGGCGAGCGACAGCGCGCCGATCGCGAACCAGATCGTCGAGAGCGGCATCTCGCGGCGCAGACCGCCCATCCGCCGCATGTCGGTCTCGTCCTCGAGCCCGTGCATCACGTTCCCGCTCGTGAGGAAGAGCAGCGCCTTGTAGAAGGCGTGGCAGACGAGCAACAGCATCGCGCCGGCGTAGAAGCCCATGCCGGCGGCGAAGAACATGAAGCCGATCTGGCTCATGGTCGAGTACGCGAGCGATCGCTTGATGTCCCACTGCCCGATCGAGGCGAGCGCGGCGTAGATCGCCGAGACCAGTCCGATCACGAGCACGACCGGCAGCGCGACGCTCGACTGCTCGAAGATCGAGCTCGAGCGGACGATCAGGTAGACGCCCGCGGTCACCATCGTCGCCGCGTGGATCAACGCCGAGACGGGGGTCGGGCCCTCCATCGCATCCGGGAGCCAGACGTGGAGCGGCAGCTGTGCGGACTTCCCCACGGCGCCGGCCAGCAGGAGCAACGAGATCCCCGTCGCGGCGCCGTCGGACAGCCCGCCGGCGCCACCGAGCACCTCGGCGAAGTCGAGGGATCCGAACTGGACCCAGATCAGGACGATCCCGATCATCATCGCCGCGTCGCCCACGCGGGTGGTGATGAACGCCTTCTTGGCCGCGGCGGCCGCGGTCGGTCGCTCGTACCAGAAGCCGATCAGCAGGTACGAGCAGAGCCCGACGCCCTCCCAACCCAGGTAGAGGATGAGGAAGTTGTCCGCGAGGACGAGCATCAGCATGAAGAACGCGAACAGGTTGAAGTACGCGAAGAAGCGGCCGATCCGCGGCTCGTGCTCGAGGTAACCGATCGCGTAGAGGTGGATCAGCGAGCCGACACCGGTCACCACCATCACCATCGTCATCGACAAGGGGTCCACGCGCAGGTTCACGTCCACCGAGAACGCGCCTGCACCGATCCAGCGGAAGAGCTCGACGGCGGTGTCGCGCTCCTCGTCGGGCAGCGCGACCAGGTCGAGCAGCACCGCCGCCGCGACGCCGAACGCCGCGACCATCGCCGCCGTGGCGAGCCAGCCCGATCCGCGCCCGAGGCGCTTGCCCAGCACGAGGTTGAGGGCGGCGGCGGCGAGCGGGAGCGCGGGGATCAGCCAGACGGCATCGATCACGTCGCGACCCTCACCCTCGGAGCACCGTCGCGTCGTCGACGCTCGCCGTCCGCCGGCGGCGGAAGACGTTGACGATGATCGCGAGGCCCACCACGACCTCGGCCGCGGCCACGACCATCGAGAAGAACGCGAGCACCTGCCCGTCCAGGTCGTTGTGCATCCGGCTGAAGGCGACGAGCGACAGGTTCACCGCGTTGAGCTGGAGCTCGACCGACATGAAGATGATGAGCGCGTTCCGACGCGTGAGCACGCCGATCGTGCCGATGGCGAAGAGCATCGCGGAGACCACCAGGAAGTAGGAGATCGGGGTCCTCACGCGACAGGCTCCACCGGACGCTCGGTCGGGGTCGTCCGCGTGGACGGGGACTCCGCACCCGGTCGTGCGCCGACGTCGTCGCCCGCAGGCGGGGCCGCACGCGGACGCGCCGCGAGCACCATGACCGCGACCGCGGCGATGATCAGCAGGATCGACGTGACCTCGAACGGGAAGAAGTACTCGCGGAACAGGACCCGCGAGAGCGCGGCGGCGTTCCCGCCGCGGTTCACCGCCTCGTCGAAGTTCGCGGGCGCCCGCGTCGCGAAGCCCACGCCGGCGCGGATCGCGAAGACGAGCTCCAGGACGATGCCGACGCCCAGCGTGATGCCGACCGCGCGCTGACCGCGGATCCGCTCGACGAGCGACTCGTGCCGGTCGACGCCGAGCAGCATGATCACGAACAGGAACAGCACCATGATCGCGCCCGCGTAGACGATGATCTGGACCGCGAACAGGAACGACGCGCCGAGCACGAGGTAGAAGACGGCGATCGTGAAGAAGTTCACGATCAGGAACAGCGCGGCGTGCACCGCGTTCCGCTGGAACAGCATCGCGATCGCGCTCGCGATCGAGATCGGCGCGAACACCCAGAAGACGACGTTGTCGAGGGGCACTACTTCCCCTCCTGCGTGCCCGGCGCCGTGCCGAGCGGCAGCGGCGGCTCGAGCAGCTGCTCCTTCGTGAAGACCGCGTCCTCGCGCGACGTGAACGACATCTCGTACGCGCTCGTGAGCGTCAGCGCGCGCGTCGGGCACGCCTCCACGCAGAAGCCGCACATGATGCAGCGGAGGTAATCGATCTGGTAGTCCTTCGCGTACCGCTCCCCCGGGCTGACCGGGCTCTGCGGATCGTTGTCCTCGCCGACGACCCAGATCGCGTCCGCCGGGCAGGCGTAGGCGCACAGCTCGCACCCGATGCACTTCTCGAGCCCGTTCTCGTGCCGGTTCAGCAGGTGGCGGCCGATGTGGCTCCGCGGCGGCGGCTCGACGATCTGCTCGGGGTACCGCTCGGTGACGTCGCGGCGGAAGACCTGCTTGAAGACCGTCCCGAGGCCCCTGGCGATCGCGCCGACCGACCCGCCGACGTCGACGCGCGGGTCCTCGCGCGGCGCGGGCTCGGACCGCTCGATCTCGTCGGTCCCGTGCTCCCGACCGGGATCGTCGCTCATGCCCGTGCCACCTCCTCCCGGCCCGACGATCGCGTGAACAACGGCCAGATCAGCGACAGCACCAGCACCGCGCCGACGAGGATCGCCGCGCCGATCACGACCGGGCGCCTGCCGTAGACGTCGGGCAGGACGACGACGGCGCCGGTGGCGAGCACCCACACCAGCCCGAACGGGATCAGGAACTTCCAACCGAACGCCATCAGCCGGTCGTAGCGGATCCGCGGCAGCGTCGCGCGGACCAGGACGTACACGTAGATGATCAGGATGACCTTGAGCAGGAACCACAGCAGCGGCCACAGCCACGCAACGAAGTCCGGAGCCGGGCCGCGCCAGCCGCCGAGCCACAGCGTCGTCGCGACGGCCGCGACCGTCACCGTGTTGATGTACTCGCCGAGGTAGAACATCGCGAATTTGATGCCCGAGTACTCGGTGTGGAACCCGGCGACGAGCTCCGACTCGGCCTCTGCGAGGTCGAACGGCGGGCGGTTGGTCTCGGCGAGCCCCGCGATCAGGTAGATCACGAACGCCGGGAACTGCGGGATCACGTTCCACACGGTGTCCTGGCTCGACACGATCTCGGACATCCGGAGCGAGCCGCTGTACATCAGCACCGCGACGAGCGCGAGCCCCATCCCGACCTCGTAGCTGATCATCTGGGCGCTCGAGCGGATCGAGCCGAGGAGCGGGTAGTTCGAACCACTCGACCAGCCCGCGAGGACCACCGCGTAGACCCCGAGCGACGTCATCGCGAGGATCCACAGGATCCCGACGTTGAGGTCCGCGATCTGGAACGGGATCTCTCGACCGAACACGGTCACGCCGGTTCCGAACGGGACGACCGCGAACGCCAGGAACGCCGGCGCCATCGCGAGGACCGGCGCGATCGCGTAGACCGGGCGGTCCACGAGCGTCGGCGTGATGCCCTCCTTGAAGAAGAGCTTGATCCCGTCGGCGAGCGTCACGAGGATCCCCCGCGGCCCCGCGCGCATCGGACCGACGCGCGTCTGCATGTCCGCGATCGTCTTGCGCTCGAACCACACCAGCAGGATCACGAGGAGCAGCAGCGCGAAGAACACCACCGCGACCCGGACGATCAGGAGGAGCCAGTCCAACCAATCCATCTAGACCGCCGCCTCTTCGCGGACCGCCTCGACCACGACGGGCTCGACGAACCCGCCGTCGAGCAGCGTGTTCGCCGCCAGGCCCGGCTGGTTGAACGGGACGAAGACGCATCCGTGGGCGACGTGCGGCGTGACGCGGACCGGGAGCGACGCCTCTCCGCGTTCGGTGCGGATCCGCACGGTCTCGCCGTCGGCGATACCGCGCTTGTCGGCGTCCTGGGGATGCAGCTCGGCGAACGCGGGCTCCTCGAGCGCCTCCTTGAGCTCGGCGGCGCCGTCGACGAGCCGGCCCTCGTCGACCAGCAGCGGGTACGTGAAGAGCGTCAGGTCGCCGATGAACTGGGGCGGACCGGTCCCGGTCCACGCGGTCGCGCGTGAGCGCGGCCGACGTGGCGCGAGCAGCCGCGCGGCCTCGGCGCGCAGCTCGTCGAGCGTGGAGAACCCGAGGTCGCGACCCATCGCCTGCGCGAGTTCGACGAAGATCTCGTGATCGGGACGGGAGACGCCGGCGGTCGCCCGAACCGGCGCGATCGGCTGCGAACGGCCCTCCCAGTCGGTGACGTGGCCCTCGCGCTCGGACCATGCGCACGCCGGGAGGAACGCGTCGGCGTACGGCTCGAGGTCGCCGAGGTACAGATCCTGCACGACCTTGTAGGGCACGTTCGCGAGCCCGCGCTGCGCGAGCTCCGCATCGGGCAGGTCCCGGAGCGGATCGACCCCGATCAGGAACAGGACGTCGATCTCACCGGCCGCGCACGCCTCGAGGATGCCGCGGGACGTCCGGCCGGGCTCGGTCGCCCTGATCGGACCCCAGATCGTCTCGACCTCGGTCCGCGCGGCGGCGTCGGTGAACGACCGTCCCCCGGGAAGCAACGCCGGGTGGACGCCCGCGCGCAGCGCGCCGCGGTCGTTCGCCCTCCGCGTCGCGTACGCGAAGCGCGTCCCGAACCGCTGCGCCACGCTCAGCGCGACGTCCGATGCGAGCGGGTGCTGGGCCAGGCGCTCCCCGGCGATCACGACGGCGTCAGGGCCGGCGTCGCGGAGCGCGGCCGCGACCCGGCCGGTGAACGTGTCGTCGGGATCCTCGCCGTCGTGGATCCGCTCGAGCACGTACGACTGGTGCTCGGGGCGGCAGAGCTCGTGCTCGGCGACGTCGTGCAGACGCGTCCGTCGCGGGTGGATCACGAAGACGCGGGCGCCGCCCCGCGCGGCCTTGCGGATCCGCAGGTGCAGGATCGGGAGCTCCTGCTCGGTGTCGAGCCCCGCCACGAGGATCACCTTCGCGCGCTCGACGTCCTGGTACGTCGTCGCGAGCGGCGTCGCCGCCGCGAGCTCCTCCGCATGACCGCCGTGGAAGGCGCGCCGGTGGTCGAGGTCGTTGGTCCCGAACACCGTCCGGGCGAGCTTCGAGAGCGCGTAGGCGTCCTCGTCGCCCAGCCGGCCGCCGGTGAGGAAGGCGACGCGCTTGCCCCGCGCGCGCGCCGCGATGTCGCCCAGCACCTCGCCGTACGAGGCGGGCTCGAGCCCGCGGTCGCGGATCAGGGGCGTCGTGATGCGGTCGGCGCGGTCGGGCGTGCGGAACGCGTACCGGCCCTTGTCGCAGATCCACGCGTCGTTCACGTCGACGTTGTCGCGCGCGAGGACGCGGACGACCTCCCCGCGGCGGACGTCCACGCGAACGTTGCACCCGGACGCGCAGTGACCGCACACCGAGTCCGCCGCAGACAGGTCGAACGGCCGCGCCGCGAACCGGTACGTCTCGCTCGTCAGCGCGCCGACCGGGCAGATCTGCACCGTGTTGCCGCTGAACGGCGAGCGGAAGTCCTCGCCCGCGGCGATCGAGACCCGCTCGCCCGCGCCGCGCGCGAACAGCTCGATGAAGCGGTCGCCGCTGATCTCGTCGCAGAACCGCGTGCACCGTGTGCACAGGACGCAGCGCTCCCGGTCGAGGTTGATCAACGGCGACAGCTCGATCGGCTTCGGGTACACGCGCTTGGGCTCCGTGTACCGGCTCTCGCCGGGGCCGAACGCCATCGCCTGGTCCTGCAGCGGGCACTCGCCGCCCCGGTCGCAGATCGGGCAGTCGAGCGGGTGGTTCAGCAGGAGGAACTCGAGGTTCGCGACCTGCGCCTCGCGGACCACGTCGGAGGTGTTCTGCGTCTTCACGACCATGTCGGGTGCGACCTCGGACGTGCACGCGGTGAACAGCTTGCGCTGGCCCTCGATCTCGACGTAGCACTGCCGGCACGCGCCGATCGGGCTGAGGAACGGGTGCTCGCAGAACCGTGGGATCTCGATCCCGAGTTGCTCGGCCGCGCGGATCAGCACGGTGCCCGCGGGCACCGTGATCGAGCGTCCGTCGATCGTCAGGGAGACGCCGGGCGCCGAGCCGTTGCCCCGCTCGCTCACGCGGTCATCCCTCCCTGCGCGCTCCCGCTCCGATGCATGAGCGCGTCCTCCTCGACCAGCGCGGCGAACGCGCCCTCGGTGACCGGCTCCGCGGTCGTCTCCACGCCCGGGCCGACGCCCGTGAACGGGCAGCGGCGCTCGGCGATGTGCTGCTCGTACTCCTCGCGGAAGTACCTCAGGCTCGACTGGATCGGCGAGACCGCGCCGTCGGCGAGCGCGCAGAACGCGCGGAACAAGATCTTGTCGCCGATGTCGGCGAGCAACGGCAGGTCCTCGGGCCGGCCGTACCCCGACTCGATCCGCTCGAGGACGCGCGTGACCCACCAGGTGCCCTCGCGGCACGGCGTGCACTTGCCGCACGACTCGTGCGCGTAGAACTGCAGGAGCCGCAGCGTCGCGCCGACGATGCAATCGCTCTCGTCCATCACGATCACGGCGCCCGTGCCGAGCAGCGAGCCCGCCGCCTGGATCGCCTCGAAGTCGAGACCGACGTCGAGGTGCTCGGCCGTGAGGAACGGCGTCGAGGACCCACCGGGGGTCCACGCCTTGAGCGCCTTCCCGCCCAGGATGCCGCCGGCGTGGTCCTCGAGCAGCGTCCGCAGCGGCGTGCCCATCGGGACCTCGTAGTTGCCGGGCCGTTCCACCTTGCCCGAGACGCTGAAGACCTTGGTGCCGGGCGACTTCTCGGTGCCGATCCCGGCGAACCACTCGGCGCCGTTGCGCACGATGTGCGGGACGTTGCAGAGCGTCTCGACGTTGTTGATCAGCGTCGGTGACGCGTACAGGCCCTCGACGGCCGGGAACGGGGGACGCAACCGCGGCTGGCCCCGGTCGCCCTCGAGCGACGAGAGCAACGCCGTCTCCTCGCCGCAGATGTACGCGCCGGCGCCGCGGTGCAGCGTGACGTCGAGCCGGTACCCGAGCCCGAGCACGGAGTCGCCGAAGATCCCGGCGTCGTACGCGTCCGCGATCGCGCGCTCGAGCACCTGGCCGGGGTAGAGGAACTCGCCGCGGTTGTAGATGTACGCGTCGTGGCACCCGATCGCGTACGCCGCGATCGCGAGACCCTCCAGGAACTGGTGCGGCTCTCGCTCGACGAGCTCGCGGTTGTTGTAGGTCCCCGGCTCGGACTCGTCGAAGTTCGCGACGACGTACGTCGGCTTGCCGGTGTCCTGCGGGACGAACGACCACTTCATCCCGGTCGGGAACCCGGCGCCGCCGCGTCCCCGCAGCCCGCTCGCCTTGAGGAGATCGATCAGCTCGGCCTTCGTCATCGTGAGCGCCGTGC
>DASPIF010000363.1:0-8160 GCA_035629255.1 Actinomycetota bacterium
GCGCTCGCCGCGCGAGGGTTCGAGACGAGGATCGAGTACGAGCACTGGCTCTCCAAGGCGTTCCGGTCGGGCGTCCTCGTCGACGTCATCTTCCGGTCCTCCCGCGACGTGCTGCTGACCGAGGAGATGCTCGAGCGTGCCCGGATGATGCCCTTCCGGGGCCGAGAGGTTCCGGTCGCCCCTCCGGAGGATCTCGTCGTGATGAAGGCGATCGCGACGAGCGAGGACACGCCTCGGTACTGGTACGACGCGGTCGCGATCATCGCGCAGACCGAGCTCGACTGGACGTACCTCGTCACGCGCGCGAAGCAGCACGGCGCGCGCCGGGTGCTCAGCCTGCTGCTCTTCGCCGACTCGCTCGACCTCGTCGTCCCCCCGGATCCGATCGAAGCGTTGTACGACGCGATCTCGAGGAGGTCGTCGTGACCGAACGCGAGCCGGAGCAGAACGATACCTACACCGCCGAGCACGTTCGGGAGGCGCTCGCACGTGACGAGCGCGTGAACGAGCCCGAGCTCGACGTGCAGGTCGTGGACGGGCGCGTGTTCGTCACGGGCGTCGTCCCGACCGACGAGCGGCGCTCGGCCGTCGCCGACGTGGTCCGCGAGTGCTGCCCTCATCTCGAGGTCGAGAACCGGACGACGATCGGCCGCTACGGCGACAACGAGGTGACGGAGCGCGTCCGATGATCCGGATCGCCGCCGTCGGGGACGTCCACGTCGGTCCGGACATGGCCGGCATGCTCCGCGAGCAGCTCGCAACCGTTGCGTCGCGAGCGGACGTGCTCCTGATCGCCGGCGACCTGACGAAAGCCGGTCTCCCGGAAGAGGCCGAGGTCCTCGCGGGAGAGTTGCACGACCTCGGAGTCCCGGTCATCGCCGTCCTCGGCAACCACGATCACCACTCCGATCGCGAGCACGACGTCGCGCGGATCCTGCGGGACGCGGAGGTCGCGATCCTCGAGGGCGACCACACGACGATCGAGACGGCGAGCGGGACCGTCGGGATCGCCGGCGTCAAGGGATTCGGCGGGGGGTTCCCCGGCGCGAGCGGCTCGGCGTTCGGCGAGCGCGAGATGAAGGCATTCATCGAGCACTCGAAGGAGCGCGCCGATGCGCTCGGCGACGCGCTCGCGGACCTCGACGCGGACGTGAAGGTGGCCCTGATGCACTACGCGCCGGTCCGCGAGACGCTCTCGGGGGAGCCGCCGGAGATCTTCCCGTTCCTCGGCAGCTACCTGCTGGCCGAGGCCGTCGATCGGGGCGGTGCCGACATCGCGATCCACGGGCACGCGCATCGCGGACGCGAGCACGGGGTCACCCCCGGCGGCGTCCACGTCCGCAACGTCGCGCAGCCGGTCATCCGGCAAGGGTACGCCGTCTACGAGTTCGACGCCGCGCGCGACGGGTCCGGACGCAGGCGCGTGACGGCCTCGTCCTCGACGTCGGCCTGACGCTCGCGGCGCCGCTTCGGAGTACCCGACGGCGCTGGCGCCGCGGATGCGTTCCGCGACGAACGACGTCGCGTCACGGCGCCATCGTGCCGTCCTCGGCGACGTACCCGTCGTCGTCGTCGTCGGTGGCACCCGGCGGATCCTCGGTGAGGTGCATCGCGGATTCCTCCGCCGAGATGCCGTCGTTCGTCCCGCCGAGCGTTCCGACGAGGTCCGGCTCGTCGTCGGGGCGGTCCTCGTCGAGGAGCTCGGGCGAGGGGCGGTCGGCCGGGGGTCCGGCGTTGCCGTCCGGCTCTTCGATCGCGAGGCGCTCGTCGAGCGTGCTGCCCTCGCGCTGCTCGGTCGCCGTCACGTCGCGGTCGGCCGCGAGGGGCGCGTCACCGGGAGGGACCAGCCCCTCCTGGCCGTCGCCGCTCGCGGTCTTGACGTCGAGCGGGCCCTCGTGGTCGGGGATCCCCTGCGCGTCGAGGGAGGTAGAGGCGGGCTCGGCCGGCTCGGGTCCGAGGTCGGCGTCGGGCTCGTCCTGCGGCGCAACGTCCTCGCGGCGGCTCATGCGACCCCTCGCTCGACGCGGGCCTGGTCGTCGACGCAGTACCGGGCCTCGGGTCGTGCCCGGAGCCGCTCGTCGCCGATGTCCTTGCCGCAGATCTCGCACCGGCCGTACGTGCCGTCGTCGAGACGCTTGAGCGCGCCTTCGACGTCGCGGAGCTGCTCGTCGACGTTCCCGAGGATCGAGACGTCCTTCTCACGCTCGAACGTCTCGCTCGCGACGTCGGCGGGATGTTGGTCGGCGAACGAGATCTCTCCGAGCGCGTCGCGCTCGGAGAGCCCGTCCACGGGCTCTTGAGCGAGCGAGTTCCGGATCAGCTGGAGACGCTCCTGCTCCTCGAGGAGGAGGGTTCGCGCCTCGTCGTGGTCGATCGACGTCATGGACACGCTCCTTCGTCGGGCTGCGCCACGCGTACCCACGCGAACCCGGACGCATGCCCAGGCAGGTTGCCCCCGCGGTCGCCGGGGTACGGCTCGGGACATGCGCATGCGCTGGATCCTGCTGCTCCTCGCCGGCGCCGCGATCTGGCTCGTCGTCCGTGAGCTCCGCCGGACGCCGGACGCGAGTGGGGACGTGGTCCCCTCGGAACCACGTCCCCGTGAACGGCTCGTCGATCGCGCGTCCGAGGAGTCCTTCCCCGCGAGCGACCCCCCGTCGTACTGGGGCCGGGACGCCGACTGACGGCGATCCGCCCTCTAGCCCCAGCGGCGACGACGCGGACCGCGACGCTGCACGACCACCCGGCGTCCTGCCCCGCCGCGACCGCGGAACAGCAGCAGCAGGAGCAGCACCGCGGCGACCGCGATGATGACCCAAACCCACGGTTCCATCGGGATCTCCTTCCGTCCTCTATCAAACCCGCGTCATGCGGGGCTGCGAACGATCGATACCCGCGCCGGGCAGGGGTCGAACGCGGCGACGCCGCCCGGACGCGGTACGCGTCTGGCGCCGAGCGACCGGTTTGTCGTCGCGCACCGCAGGGAAGACCAGGGCGTCGACCTAGGAGGTGGTGACGTGAGCGCTGCGATGAGCGAGCACGGCGAGCAGTTGAAGCAGGAGATGGGCGACGTCGTCCAGACCGCGAAGGATCAGATCGTCGACGTGCGCGAGACCGCGCGGTCGCGGATCGAGGAAGAGGTCGATCGTCGCCGCACGGAGCTCGGGACCGGCGCACGCCGGATCGCCGATGCGACGCGGCAGACGTCGCGGGATCTGCGGGACGAGGGCAAGGACCTGCCGGCGATGCTGATCGACCAGGCGTCGAACGGCCTCGACCGAGCGGCCGGGTACCTCGAGGAGACGGATGCCCAGCAGGTGTGGAGCGATCTGCGCGACGCGGGGCGGCGCATGCCGTGGCTGTTCGTCGCTGCGGGGGTCGCGGTCGGGTTCGCAGCCTCGCGCATGATCAAGGCGGCCGGCGACGACGACGCCTGGAGCGGCCATGAGCCGGAGATGGCGCCCGAACCGATGATCACGCGACACGTCGCCACGGAGCCGTCGACGATGTCGCGAACGGCGGCGCTGCCCGACGCGCCGACGACGCGCGAGACGCCGTGGGCCGCAGGGACGTCCGAGGTGAACGAGTCGTGAGCGCCGCGTACGATGACGACCCCCGTCAGCTCCCGCTCGACGAGCTGCTGAAGCGGCTCGCGAACGAGACGGGCACCCTCGTGCGCCAGGAGATCGCGCTCGCCCGCGCGGAGATGCGGGAGAAGGCGAAGGCCGGAGGGACGGGTGCCGTGATGGTCGGCGGCGGCGCCGTCGTGGCGCTGATGGCCGCCGGCGCGCTGACGGCGATGCTGATCCTGGCGCTCGCGACCGCGATGCCCGGGTGGCTCTCCGCATTGATCGTCGCGGTGCTGTTCAGCCTCCTCGCCGTGCTGCTGGTGCGGAGCGGAACCACCGCGATCAAGCGGGCGATGCCGCCCGTCCCGGAAGCCTCGATGGAGAAAGCGAAGGAGGACGTCCGATGGGTGACAGCCCAAGCGAGATCCGAGAAGAGATAGCGGAGACGCGCGACCGCCTCGCCGAGACGGCCGGCGCCGTCGCCTACAAGGCCGACGTCCCGACACGGGTGAAGGACTCGATCGGTGGGACGACGACGCGCGTCAGGGATCGCATCGGCGGGGTCTTCGGCGTGGCAGGCCAGAAGGCCGCGGACGCCGGCTCGACGGTAGGCGGCGTCGCGAGCGGCGCCCGCGAGCGCGCTTCGGGAGGCCTCAGCTCGACGGCGTCGATGGCGCGCGAGAACCCGATGGGCGCGTTCGTCGGCGGCATCGCCGCCGGCATGGTGCTCGGGCTGATGATCCCGAAGACGAAGTTCGAGCAGCAGCGCTTCGGCGCTCAGGCCACCGAGCTCATGGACCAGGCGACGGAGCGCGTCGCTGAGGTCGGCCACCGCGCGATGGACAAGGAGAAAGACATGATCCAGCGCGCGGGCGATCGGGCGACCGAGGCGGTCGAGTCGTCCTCGGTCGGCGATGAGACCACTTCCACCTCGGCGCCCACATCGGGCGCGAGCGCGAACGCCGGCACCGTCTGATCCGCGATCGACCGAGGGCGTCCTCCGGCATGGAGGGCGCCCTCGAGCGTACGGTGGAAGACCCTGGCGCTACCGGTCAGGACCGCCGCTCTGGGCGCGGCGCGTCCGGTGGGTCGAACGAGACCTCGACGTCCTGCGCCGCCCGCGTCTGCTCCTCCTCGGCTTGAGCCGTGAGGACGTCGCGATCGGCGCGCGTCAGGGGAGGCGGTTGCAGCGCGCGCGGCCACAGTCGGCGGGCGAGCACGACGTTCAGCTCCGCGGCGAGGAGCATCAGTTGCGCGCTGAGCGCGATCCACGCGAGCAGCCCGATCACGAAGGCGAACGTCCCGTACGTGTCGGTCGCGCCCTTGATCTGACTGTCGACGAACCACGACCCGACCGCCAGGAGGAGCATCCATCCCGCGCCCGCGGTGATGGCCCCGGGCAGCGTCTGCTTCCAGGTGACGTCGGCGACCGTGAGGAACCGGTACGCCGCGGCGAAGATCGCGACGTTCAGCGCCAACGTGCCGAGCAACGCAACGCCGCGCAGGAGCAGCCCGACGCCGTCGCTGGTCCCACCGATGCTGCCGAGCCCGGCGCTCACGACGATCCCGAGGCCGAACGTCATCAGCGCGAGGAACGCCCGGAGTCGGCTCTTGAGGAAGTTCGGACGCGCCCGGCGGGGGACGTCCCAGATGTCGTCGAGCGCACCTTGCACCGACAGGACGACGCCCATGCCAGCCCACGTGGCGGCCACGAGTCCGACGACCAGCGCCACCACCGAACCCTCGAGCGCCTTGACCTCCAACACGTCGCCGACCACGGGGAAGTTCGCGAGCGCGGTGTCGGTCAGGCGCCGGCGCAGCTCCGCGTTCCCTGCGACGAGCAACCCGAGGACCGTCGTGAACGCCAGGAGCAACGGGAACAGCGAGAAGAAGCCGTAGTACGCGATCAATGCCGCCCAGTTGCCGCCGCGGTCGTCGCCGTACTTCTTGAACACGGCGATCGGGACGGCGAGCCACGGCGTTCGTTGGTGGACCTCGTCCGCCTTCGCGGCCGCCTGTTTGACCCGGCCGCCGATCCCTCCGACTGCGTCCTCCTCGGTCGCGCCGCCGTCGCGCTGCTGCTCCCGGCGGCCGTCCGGAACACGCTCGCCGTCGGCGTCGTCGGCCCTCGCGTATTCCTCGGACCGGCGTTCCGCCTCGGCCCTGGCGTCCTCGGCGGGTGTGTTCACGCGGGGATCGCGGTTCCGCCCGGAGCCTCGGGCTCCGGCGAGTCCGGCGGGATCTCACCGCGCCAAGCGCCCGTCTCGCGACCACGAGACTCGATGAACCGCTTGAACCGCTCGAGATCGCCGCGCACGCGCCCCTCGACGACGTGCAGGGCGTCCGCGGCCTTCTCGAGGGCGTCGTCGGGCTCGTACGCCATCGTCAGGCTGACCCGCGTGCGGTCGTCGTCGACCGACTCGAACTCGACGGTGCCATCGAGGCGCTCCCCCTCGACCGCGACCCACGCGATCTTGCGGTCGGGGACCTGCTCGGTGATCCGCGTGCCCCACGTCCGGGTCTGGCCGGCGATCTCGGCGCGCCACTCGAGCGACTCGTCGGTGATCTGCCGAACCTCCTCGACGCCGTCCATGAAGTTCGGGAACTCCTCGAACTGCGTCCATTGGTTGTAGGCGACGCTGACGGGGACCTCGACCTCGATCGAGCCGTTGATCGTGGACACGGCGGCGCTCCCTCCTGTCGGGGGTTGACGGGCCGCCCGTACCCGCGCGCCCGGCCCTGGAAACGCCGTCTTCGCTGCGTAACGGCCTCGTGGAGGGGGTACCGCTTCGGGAACGGCGGAGCTCCATCCCGGGCTCCACGGAAGGAGGAGGTCCCTATGCGGACGCGGTACACCACCGGCTCCGACGCCGGCACGTGGCCCGCCGCGGTCGGCTCGCCGAGCCCGCAGCGGATCCGTTGGGGCGCGGTGTTCGGGGGCACGGTCCTCGGCATCGCGCTGCTTGCTCTGCTCACGACGCTCTGGTTCGCCCTCGCGTACGGGTCGGAGGTCGACACGGTCAGGACGAACCTCGAGTGGTTCATCGGGATCTCGGCGATCGCGTGCCTGTTCCTCGCCGGGATGATGTCCGGATGGCTCTCGGGCGTGCACGGGATCGGCTCGGGATTCTTCAACGGCGTGACGATCTGGGCCCTGATGCTCATCGTCACGGTGACCGTGGGTGTCCCGGCCCTGCTGAACGTGTTCAACCTCGGTCGCATCGAGACGCTCGACGCGACGACCAGTAGCGGCCTGCTCGCGCAGGGTGACGCGACGGTCCTGTGGACGACGTTCGCGACGATCTTCGGTGGCCTCGTGGCCTCGGGGCTCGGTGGGATGCTCGGCGGCGTGATGGCGCGGCCGGCGAACGCGCACCTGTACGACGCGCCCGCCGCGGAGCGGACCGTCGTGACCGAGGACCGTGACGTTCGCGACCGGCCGTTGCGGCCGGACATCGACGACGAGCGGACGGTCGTCGTCAGCGAGGACGAGGACGAGACCACCACCCGGCGCGTCTCCTAGACGACGCGTCCGAACCGCTCGCGACGGGCCCGGGCTCCTGAGGAGCGCGGGCCCGTTCCCTTCGGCGCGGCTTGGCGGGCGACGTGTCTCGTGATCGTTGGATCCCCGGAAGGAAGAGACCCGGCTCGCGTGGCGAGCCGGGTCTCCTGCGTCGGACCTCCGAGGGGGTAAGGGGGCCGGAGGGCCGTGACCTATCCCGTGCCGTGTGCGGGTCCGTCGCATCGGACGGACCCACCCACCGTCACCTTGCTCGAGGTGATGCCCAGCGGGGGGCTCGTTCAAACGCGAGTTCCGCCCTCGCGGAGCGACGATGCCATCACGGCGATGTCGTCCGGGGTCGTGCCGCAGCAGCCGCCGATCAGACGCGCGCCGGCCGCTCGCCACTCGACGGGCCGGAGCGGTGATCGCACGTCCTGACGCGGGGGGTCGCTCCAGGTCTTCCGCATCGGGTCCCAGAAAGAACCGCGGTTCGGGTAACACACGACGGGTCGATCGCTGGCCGCGCGGGCGAGCTCGATCAACGAGACCACGTGCAGCGGCGCGGTGCAGTTGATCCCCACCGCGACGACGCTCGGCGAGCCGGTCGCGATCTCGGTCGCCGCCCGGAACGGTGTCCCGTCGCACAGGTGCGCGCCGTCGCGGCACGAGAACGAGATCCACGCCGGCACCTCGGGCACGCGTTCCAGGGCCCGGACGAGCGCGCGCGCCTCCACGACCGACGGGATCGTCTCGATCGCGAACACGTCAGGTCCTGCCTCGGCGAGCGTCTCGAGCCTCGGGACGTGGAACGCGACGAGCGCGTCCTCGTCCAGGTCGTAGTCGCCGGTGTACTCGGCTCCGTTGCCGAGGTAGGCGCCGTACGGTCCGATCGACGCGGCGACGATGGCGTCGCCCGCGGCCTCGCGCGCGATCCGCACGCTCGATCGCAGCACCTCGGCGGCGGCATCGCGGTCGAGCCCGCGGCGTGCGAGGCCCTCGAACGTGGCCTGATAGCTCGCCGAGATCGCGATGTCGGCGCCGGCGGCGACGTACGCAGCGTGCACCTCGCGGACGAGGTCGGGCGCATCG